>NZ_JADEWL010000059.1 GCF_015207665.1 Plectonema cf. radiosum LEGE 06105 | reverse complement strand
CCCCATCCCCCCATCTCCTAATCCACACCTTCAGATGTATAGGTAGCAGTTTTTGGATTATTATCAGAACCAAGAGGAACAGGTTGATTTTGATTTACTGCAATCATTACCGCAGCGGGATTACCGGAACGTATAGTTAGTTTTTCTTTGGCAGTAAAACTTTTTTTGTCTCCTTTTTGTAAGGTTCCTTCAAATACTTTTTTCTCATCAGTTGTTACTCTTACCCAGGATTCATCTTGTATATCTAAACTAACTTTCACACCTTCAATCGGTGTTGGTGTTGGTGTTGGTGTTGGTGTCGGCTTGGGAACTGCTGCTGAGGATGAAGTTTTTGATTCCGGTAGGTTTTTTTCTTCCGAAACATTTGATGAATATTGACTTTGACTAACAGCTTGCTCTGCTGGTTTGGGACTAAGTAAATAAAATAGCCCTAAAGAAGCACCAATTATCAATAAAATATAAGGTACGGCTAGAGGTATATATATATTTGCCTTATTGCTTGAATTATTATTTTCCTGCGGTATTGGTGGAGGACAAGCAATATTCCCAAATTCCTGCCCTAATGCAGTACCATCAAGTCCTAAAACATCCCCATAACGACGGATAAATCCTTGAATGTAAACTGCTTCCGGTAATTCCTCAAATCTTCCTTCTTCTAAAGCACTTAAAAAAACAGGTCGGACAAGTATTTTCGCTGCTATTTCTTCTATATGTATAGATTTTTCTTCTCGTACTTGTCTGAGTTTGTTAGTTATTTCTTTAAGTTTCTCCCTTTGCTCTTCGTTTAAAGGCTTCACTGTCATCTCCCGATAGTTTTTGATGTATTACATTCAACAGAGAAATTACTGCAAAAGATGTATTTTATACAACTTTTTAGACAAAGTAATGAAAAATTATTTTATGATAATACATTTTTATTGCAAGGCTATTTAATCGAACCACAGGGCATCAAAAATGTATTTATGTCCATAGGGACAATTATCTTGTAATCTCAAACACCTTATTTATCGATGTAGGCTTTATGTTTTACTAGAGCATAGGGCAACTCTACACTAAAATTCTCAAATATTAGAAAATTGAGATAGCAGTTATGAAACCTCTTTATTACCTTATCTTTACTCAGCAGCAAGTAAACATCTATTCTTCTACATGGTTACAATTAATTATGGATTTTTTATCTATAGTTTCAGAGGTGAAAATCTAATGTGATATTCAAACTCACAATATTAGTAATCCACCACATTGATTATGAGGGGTTGAGGTAGTGCGTTGGCGTAGCCTGCCCCGGAGGGGCATACCGAAAAGCTCGCTAGCTACTACCAGGGAGCTAGAAGCTCCCACTACAAACCCATTACCCCTTATAACTTATGTGGTCGAATACTAGTAATCCACCACATTGATTATGAGGGGTATTACTTTAGTCCTAATTAGTCGGACTTTCGCTATTAGACAGGGATTTACAGTCCCTGGCGGATTAGGTACCCACCCCGCAAAACTAATGCATGAACCACTAAATTATTCCTAATGGTAGATGTTATTGTGCTTGTTGTCAGATGGTTAATTTTGATAATTTTTTCATATCTTGGATATAAATATGTGATTCAAATAATCGAAACGAAAATCAGACTAAGATAATTTATATCATAACTTGTCATCCTTCCTAGGTAATATTTATAGATAGTATAAAATAATTATATTCAATACACCATTTAAATTAGTATTTCAGTTAATGGCTTAGTATAAATTAATAATTAATAGTTTCAATCAACGCATTGATTTTTTGTTAAGTATATTAGAAGCTGATTTTTATACATTTCATGAATAAACAAAAGATTGATAAATTACTTTCAACGGTAGTAATACCAATAACTTTGTAGAAATCAGGAACAAATAAATACTTATAAAAACTAGATTAACCAGCGAGAAGCTGAGTTTAAAAATCTTGATGATTATTTTCCCAAAAGGATGTAGGGTTTATACGCAACAATCCGGAAATGTCAAGAAAGGTTAGAAGAAATTACACAGGTAAATTTACTTTCAAAGCTTAACTACCCTTCATCATCCCGTAATTATGGTCATGTCATCAATGTACTCATTATCAGTTCCCGGACAACCCGCGATTGAAATTTCTCAAGACGAATTGCGATCGCTATTAAGTGAAATAGAAACAGAACTACACAACAGTAAGGTCTATCGTCGTGCTTTGGCAACAGTACAAAAATTGTTAGGTCCTTCATCGGAACAAGCGAAGCTGTTATTTAAAGCGGTTGGAAGAGAAGCGATTGGTGTGGCATTTCGTCAGCTTTCATTACACAATCAAACGATTACAGATACCACCCCAGAAGTTGAAGAGAAAATTGAACCAAAAATTGAAACATCACCCGTTCAATCAACTAACGACTTATCTGAGTGCTTGACAATTGTCAGCGGTACACCGCCGTTGCAAGCGGGAGCTGTGGGGCGTTCCCCAGTCAATCCATCCCCAACTACTAGTATTGTAAAAGAACAGCCATCAAAGCCAACAACAGTAGTCGATAGCTCCAAAAATACAACTGCTTTTAACTGGTTCAAATCTGGAAAACCTTCTAAAGCAGAAATCGCCAAGCAAACTAGAGTTGAGCAGCGTCTAGAAAAGTTTCGCGAAATCGGTCAACAATTAAAACAAGCTAGAGAGTCCCGAGGTTTTTGTCTGAGCGATCTACATATGTATACTCATATTCCCATACATCAGATGGAAGCTGTGGAAAGGGGTGATATGGAATCCTTACCAGCAGATGTGTATGTTCGGGGTTTTATCCGAGTGATGGGAAATGCTTTAGGATTTAATGGTACTGTTTTAGCTGCATCTCTACCAACATCAGAAACAAAAGAAGCTCTTGTTCCTTCATTGTTTGAATCGGATAATAAAATTCCCAGAATTGGACTGGATATAAGCCCGATGCATTTGTATGTTGGTTACACAGCGCTGGTTGCTGGTGCAGTTGGAGGATTATCTATAATATCCCAGCAACAAAGCAATGCTGAAAAAGCCATAAATACAGAAGTAACTCCTGCTTCAGAAGTCTCCGAATCATTCAAGTACAAAGAGAACACAGCCAAACCAGGTATTAAGTCTAGCAATGCGGGTATTACTATCGGTTCCGATATTGCTCCACCAGAAGCACTTTAATAGTTGGAAGCTGATTCAAAAAAATGATTGCGTGTAATCATAAACTCAAATGCTTATTTATCAGCGATGCACGCAGTCTTCAATTTTAATTGGTAACAAAATCTTGTTCGCTACCAACTTTTTCTTGCAACCATATAAATATCCCATACTGACTTAATATTCATTAATCTTATTGAAAATTTCGGAAAAACTTCTGAAAATATATTTTATTCAGACCTGAATAATTTTCAGGTAAAGTGTATTCTCACTGAGGGCAATGCATTATATTCCTCAAAGGTCTCAATTTGTCATGCATCTAAAGAGGTATAATCGCCAGAATTTTTGACTAAATATCCCGCAACATTACTAATGCTTTTGGACGATAAAATTCCTTGAGGAATGTTTAATAATAACTTTGTTGATCAATAATAATCCTCATGCAACAAGCCCCACCAGATCGAAATACATCTGAAGAAGAACGTTTTCAAGATGATTATTATTCTTATTTAGAGTCATCTGAAAATACACCCCGATATAAACCAACCGTTTGTTTTTTAAATGACGCTTTTCCAGAATCATTTTCTTTATTAGATTTGGGATGTGGAAATGCAGCTTTATGTAAGTATTTACCAGAGCATTGCGATTATCTAGGTATTGACCACAGTGAGTTAGCAATTGAACGTTGTTTAAAGCTTTTTCCTCAAAGGAAGTTTGTAACTGCGGATTTATCGGTAAAATTGCCTCAAATGGTTGAAAAAAACCAAAAATTTGATGCAATTGTTCTTGCTGGGTTGTTATTTCACAGCACCGATAAAAATACTTTAGAAAAAAAAGACGACCAAGAAATCATTGAATTTTGTTTACAAAATTTGCTCAGCGAACGGGGTTACTTAATTATTATTGTGCCTTTTGCTTACGGTAATCATCCTTTTCATACCTTATTTGCTCGTGCCGAATTGTTGCAAAAGTCGGTTGAATCAATGGTAGAAAAGGCTCGCGGCAATATAGTTTATGAGAATATTTCATTACTTACCGGCTTAGATCAAAGAATTAGACAGCAAAAAAGTATACCCGACTGGTTTGTTGCAGATAGCAATGCTGATTATACCAATTTGTATGCTGGAACATACATGGCAACTTGGACATTTATCAGCTCGCTTCACCCTGGGATAAGCCCTTATTTATAGAATCTGATTTATAGAATAATAAATGGGATTTTGCAGCAAAAGGAGAAAGATTTGCAATGCATAGCAATACTGCACTTCCAATCGTTGACACACAAACAACAGCTATCAAATACGATGAAGCTGAAAAACAGTTTATCGAACTATTGAAGCAGAAAGATTTAGATCAATTTGTAGATGAATTGCATTCAGTAGTAAGTAATATTGAAAAAACTATTAACTTTGCTATCGCAATAGCTTATCAAACAGCAACAGGGAATGATGCCGCCCATTTATTTTTGCAAAGGATACTCTATCACATCAATCGGTTGAAGCTGTTTTGGTACGATGATTTAAAAAGCTACATCAACGAAGATTCTTTTTACCTGCAAAAGCTACGGAATCGAATTGAATCAGTTTGGCAACAATGGGAAATAGCCCAACTGAATGTAGAATCCTTTAAAGGAATAGATATCAAACAGGCTTTACGCGAAAGAGTTGCAGCCGATATAGAACCACCTTTATCCGAAGATAATCTATATTACCGTGATCAATTGACTATGAGTGGTTATCGTTGTTTGGTAGCAATTGGTTCTCTCGATGGATTAGTGGAAGCGAGTCAACTTTCTCGAACTCTCGGTGGTGTAGGTAACGAAATTCATGCTGTATTAACGCGGTTATTAATAGAAGAATACGGTGGAGGTCGTCTTAGTCGCAAGCATTCGTCTCACTTTACAACAATGCTTGAACAATTAGGAATGGAAACTCAGCCGGAAGCATACTTTGATTTAGTTCCTTGGCAATTATTAGCAATAATCAATCATAGCTTTGTGCTTACCGAACGCAAACGTGATTTTCTGCGTTACATCGGTGGACTTTTATACGGTGAACTTTCTGTACCATCGGGATTTCGTCCCTATCAAGCAGCAGGAAAGCGACTCGGATTATCAACAGAAGCCATGAGTTACTGGGATATTCATATTAAAGTAGACGAACTACATGGAAAATGGATGTTAGATGATGTCGCATTACCCCTTGTCGATAAATATCCTTCAGATGCTTGGGAAATGTTGCTTGGTTATGAACAACAAAAGTTGTTAAGTTCTCGTGCTGGGAAAGCGGTTACGCAAGTAGTAAAACAAGCCGATAAAATTGCTTGGCGTTGCTGAATCGTGGTATCAATTAAAAATGTAGAGACGCTCATAGTATCGCGTCTTTACAAGATTTATGAATCACACATAATTGCATTCAGATAACCTTTATAAAAGTGGGAAGTCGGGTTTTTAGGAGAAATATCTGTAATCTCAGATAACCTTTATAAAAACCCGACTTCTATAATTTTTGTAGTCAAAGCGAAGTCATTATCTGAATTAATTCCGCAGATAAATCAACCGCCATTTGATTCCGAGTGAATAAAACTCCAGCCAAAAGATAGATGTTTTCTGAATAAAAAGCCATCGCTTTTTTTTGCATTTCCCCAATAGCGCTTTTAACTTTTGGTTCGGAACTGTAATAGCCAAAATTTAAAGGCGAAATGATAAAATTTCCAGTAGAATAACCATTCGATATTGCATATTCAATTAATCCTTGGGGATTAGAATAGCTAGACACCATCAGCAATACATTTTCATAATTTAAAGACAGAAGTTTTCTGGCAATTTCTGAACCATCAATACCACCGTGCAATAAAGGCTGATAAATTTTATTATCTATTGCAGGAAGATATGGTGGGTTTGATATCAGATATTGGGCATTAGGTATCAAGGAACTAAAAAAACTTTGATTTTTAACTGTGTATCTACTCTCTAATTCGTACTTCCGAAGGTTGGATTTAGCTACTTCGTAAGCTGAATCGTTTAATTCAAATCCATATATCTTACCTTGGAATTTTGTTTCAAGTAAACAATTAATCACTGGGGAACCATCACCAGAACCAAATTCCGCAATAATTTCAGATTTATTGCATTGTTTCAGCACTAATTCTTTAATGCATTGAGAGTAGAATTCAGATTCTTCTGGGCAATAAAAGACATCTTTTAAACTTTGTTGAGTAAGCATTAGTGCTATGAAAAAGCTACAAAAGATAATTTAATCTTTAATGAGTTACACTCACATCTACCCTAAGTAAGTTGTACAGATATAGCCCCTATATATTAGTGAATAACTTTCAAATTCACTTGCGTAAATTCTGAGATTTTCTCAATAATACTTTTGCTAATGTTTTTTAAATTCAATTAAATTCAATTAAATTCAATTAAATTAAATCAACACCAAATTATCCCGATGTACCACTGTTTCTACACCTTCATAACCTAATATTTCTGGAATTTCACTTGAACGTCGTCCACGTATTTTTTTTAGTTCACTGCTATTATAATTAACCAAACCTCTGGCAATTTCTCTACCATGGTTATTACACAATTGCACCGCTTCATTTTGCTCAAATTCTCCTTCTACTGCTGTAATTCCAGCAGCTAAAAGCGATTTTCCCCCATTAGAAATAGCAATTACTGCACCTGCATCCAAATATAATTTACCTTCTGGAACTAATCCGTATGCTATCCATCCTTTACGGGCTGAAGTTGGTTCCGGTTGTGGTTCAAACTGCGTACCGATAGATTCACCTTGTAATATTTTTTCTATATTCGAGGGTTGTTTACCTTCGGTAATTACTGTTCTGACACCAGCAGCGGTAGCAATTCTGGCAGCCGAAATTTTTGTTGTCATCCCACCCGTACCCCATTGGGAACCGGATGAACCTGTTTCGACAAAGCTAGTCAATTCTTCGATGCTGCTTACTAAGGCGATCGGTTGAGCATCGGGGACTAAACGAGGATCGGCTGAATAAAGTCGATCTACATCTGTAAGCAAAAATAACCAATCTGCCCGTACTAAACTAGCTACTAAAGCTGATAAAGTATCGTTATCGCCGAATTTGAGTTCTTCTACCGCTACAGTATCGTTTTCATTAACTACTGGAATTACACCCAGTTTTAATAATTCTTGAAAAGTATTGTAAATATTCAGATAGCGGCTGCGCTGTACTAAGTCGGTACGAGTAAGCAAAACCTGAGCTATGGGTTGTTGTAAACTGGTAAAAAAATCGTCATAAATCCGCATTAGTCTTCCTTGACCAACTGCTGCAACTGCTTGTTTAACTCCAATTGCTTTTGGACGTTCCTTTAAACCCATTCTCCCACAGCCTACACCCACTGCACCAGAGGAAACTAAAATTACTTTATAATCATTGCGTCTCAAATTACAAAGGGTTTCAGCCAAACTCGCAATTGTAGAAAGTGCTAAATGTCCGGTTTCGGGACGAGTTAAGCTAGAAGTACCGATTTTAACAACAATTGTTTTACTCATTTTTTTTATTACTCACGAATCAGCAGGAGATTGTCGATTTCAAAAACCGCAGAGACGCAGAGTACACAGAGGAAAGAGATAGCGAGAGATGGTTGAATAATTGATGATTAATTGTTGATTAATCAAGAGGATTGTTAAAGCTGAAAAAATATTTTCTTTTTCTCCTGGAAAGGAGAGCCGCTGTTACCAATAAATTAATAATTATCAATTGTCAATTATCCATTGGTAATTATAGAGCGTTTTGGGAGTAGTTTAGTTACTTGTCCAGAAATTTCTTTGGTCTCAAGATAAAAGACAAGATAACAGCAATTGGATTCGCAACAACTAACTAAAAGCGTAAAACGCCAATCCCTCTATCAAGTGAAGGTTGACGTTTTACATAAAGGTATTTTATTTATTATGTTCAGAGTCTTTATTTGGCTGACTCCGATTTATCTATATATATATTTACATCTGTTAGATAGGTTACTTTTATTTTTTAATAATTTTTTTATATTTTTGACTTTTAAGGGTTATCGAGATTTTTAACTCGACGTTTTTTCGGACTAATAGAGGCTCCAAGAATTTCCGATATCAACACTTCAAAATTACGTATAGGGTGAGAACGCATTGCCGCATCGGGGTGGATAATTGGTTCAACCAACACGGAAAACATACCCAAGCGATTACCGACGATGATATCAGTAAAAAGGCGATCGCCAACCATGGCAACTTGATGTGCAGGTAAGTCCATTTGCTCTAGTGCTTGTTTAATCTTACGTCGTGAAGGTTTAACCGCACCCAGGTAATAAGGTAAGTTAAGGGAACGAGCAATGGAACCAATTCGGTTTTCGCTGATGTTGTTACTTACCAACCAAATCTTTACCAAAGGACGAATTTGATTTACCCAGTCGAGCAATTCGTTAGAAGCGAAGGCTACAGTTACCGGAACCAAAGTTTCATCTACATCTAAAACCAGTCCCTTGAGTTCGTATTGCTGAATAATTTCTGGTGTCAGATTTAATATAGAATCTTCTAGAATTAAATCGGGCTGTAACAGTTGATTCCAATTCATGATCAATAAGAAAGGATTTAAGGCAGTTAAGGAATTATAGCCAATATTTCAAACATTAATTGATAATTGATAGCTAATAATTGTTTTATTCTTCTGAATGCCTCGCTGCTAATATTACTTGCCGTGCTTACAAAATAACTACTTGTCCAAAGTGAAGGTAGTTTTTTTAATTGATGAAGTAATTCGTGTTTTAGCTGCTGCTGAATTCTTCACCGTTGAGCTTATTCTTCCAACGGTAAACCCAGTACTACCAAAAAATCTTCATCGTATATTGCTTTATCCCAATTAGCAGCGGATTTAACTTGTTCTGCGGTCAAGTTCTGAGCATTAGTTAAGTTAGTACCACTAATGTTAGCATTTCTAATATTGGCACCATCAAGGTTAGCATTAGTGAGATTTGCATTTCTGAGGTCGGCACTATTAAGTTTTGCATTAGTTAAATCCGCACCACTAAGGTCTGCATCTTTGAGGTTTGCATGGCGAAGATTGGCATCACTAAGATTAGCATTAGGAGCAATCAAATAAGCTTTAACACTATTAATCGAAAAATTTTGGGGAAACTTAGTTTTCTCGTCATACAAACAAGCTTTAAGATATGCTCCTCTAAGGTCTGCACGAATCAAGTCGGTACCCCGAAGATTCGCACTAGTCAAAGTTGCACCTCTAAGGTCTGCATTGCTAAGATTGGAACCTCGGAGATTAGCACGAGTTAGATTAGTATCTCTCAAATTAGCATTAGCAAGATGGGCTCCACCCAGATGAGCATTAGCTAAGTCAGCATCTTGGAGATTCGCGTTAGGAGAAATCAGGTACATCTGATGATTACCTGGTGTAAAATTGCGAGAAAATTTAGTTTTTTCATTGTATAAACTGCCTTTGAGTTGCGCTCCAGCAAGTTTGGCATCTTGAAGGTCAGCACCTCTAAGATTCGCCCCGATCAGTTTAGCATCTCTAAGGTCTACACCTCGAAGGTTTGCATTTCTAAGGTCTGCATTACTCAGGTCTGCACCTTTAAGAATGGCATCACTAAGGTTAGTATCCCTCAGATTAGCATCTTTAAGATTCGCATCGGCAGAAATGCGATACATTTGATAATCATCGGGATTAAAATCTTCAGGAAATTTAGTATTTTCGTTGTACAAACTACCTTTAAGGTCAGCATCTTTAAAAATAGCATTTTCCAAAAGCGCACCTCTAAGACTAGTACTTCTGAGGTTCGCACTGCTAAAGTTTACACCTCTGAGGTCTGCATTGTTAAAATTAGCACCTTCAAGATTAGCATTGTTAAATTTAGCCCCTTTGAAAATTGCATTTGTTGCATCAGCATCACTAAGATTAGCAGAAGAAAGGTTAACACCTTTAAACTTAGCTCCTTTAAGGTCAGCACAACTAAGATTTGCATTTTTCAAATTCACTTGACTCAGATTTATCTGTTGTAAATCCGTTTTTTCCAGATTTAATCGTTCCAGAGAAATACTATAATCTTTTAAAAACTCTAGCGCTCGAATTCTCGCATAACTAGTTGACACATTAGCAGCAGCAGCATTATCAATTACTTGCCATGCTTCATATATTCTTGTTCTGATCCGTTCTGGACTTTCTAAAACATATAAAAATGCTGCGGTTAATATACTAAAACCCTGAACGTATTTTACTTTAACCACCGAAAATACTTGAGAGCAAATCGATTCGGGATTATCGCAATTCACAGATGACCAGTTTTCAAATCGGTAAACTAATAATATTACGGCAAAAGCAATAGTAAGAGCAGTTAATACACGCACGCAAACAGTTAAAACTTTTCTTCCCCAAGAAAAAGACAATCCATCCATCCCGTAAAATCTTCCTTACTTTCCACAAAGACACTCCATAAAGGTAGTATATTTTTTTTTACGTGTGTGTTCATTTACCTACAAATACAATTCACATTCACACAGTTGACAGTGGACAGTGGACAGTGGACAGTTAATTGAGTGATTCGTAATGGTTCCGTTCCCTTTGACCTTTAACCTTTAACCTTTAACCTTTTCTCTATCGTGAGGTTCCAATAAATAAGAAATATCCGGATCACTAGGAATTATACCCCCTGGATTCAGTGGAAACAAATTTCCATAATAATCCTGCTTCACGCTTTCTAAATCGCAAGTTTGTGCTATTCCGGGGAGTTGATACAAATCCCTTAAATAAGCGCCTAAATTTTTATAATCTACAATTCTGCGACGATTACATTTGAATAAACTGTAATACACTACATCAAAACGAAACAAAGTAGTGAATAAACGCACGTCTGCTAAGGTTAATTTTTCCCCACATAAATATCTATTATTTTCTAACCTTTGATTAATTTCATCTAAAACTGTGAATAGTTGATCGCAACATTTATTATAAGCTTCTTGAGTTTGAGCAAAACCGCAGCGATAAACGCCGTTATTCACAGCATGATATATTTTTTCGTTCCACTGTTCTATTTCTGCTTTTAATTCTTCTGGGTAAAGATTAAGTTGGGGATTATTTGCAAATTCATTTAGTTGGGAATTTAACATCACAATAATCTCCGCACTTTCATTATTGACTATCGTTTTTGTTTGCTTATCCCACAATACTGGAACCGTACAGCGTCCTTGATAACCCGGTTGTGCAATTTGATATATTTCCGGAAGAGTGCGACAATTTTGCTCTGGATGACTCAAAACCCAAATTCCTTGATCGGGTGAAGGATACACAATCGATACTTCTATAGCATCTTCAAGTCCTTTCAACGTTCTCACAACCAAAGTTCGATGAGCCCAGGGACATCCTAAACCTACATATAAGCGATAACGTCCTGATTCTGGTTGATAAAGATTATTTTCTAAACTGCTGATGGAATTACGAAACTGACTTGAAGGACGGATATATTCTCCCGAAGAATTACTCGGTGCAAGCTTGGACATCATGATTTGCCACATCGTAGTCCAGACAAATTTTCCCAGCTTGATAATTAACCCTGAAGGTAAGGACTTTGCTTTTTTCTGAGTTTTATAAGTAGAATTTGGAAATTTTTTGGAATTTACGTCTTCTTCTGATGATATGATAGGCGCTGACATTACAATTTACCCTCAAATTAACACAATCAAAATCAAGCTAAGTAAATACTACTCAATTTTATAAATAGTGGAAAAACTCTTGATGTAAATATAGAAACGAATCTTTTGTATGATAAAGCTTAAAACCCATGAACTTTATTTATCTGTAGCTAAATTCTGTTTACTTGAAAATCAAGTAAATTAACCAAATAATCAATTAAATTAGGTCAAAAAACACAATGATTAACTTTAATAATATCTTAAAGCAAATAGGAAATTATTTTCTGTGCAGCTTGCTAGTCCTAACAATCTGGTTAGTAATTGTACCATACGCCCAAGCCGCTGATACATCCACTAGAGTAATAAGTGCTACTGAAAACAACAAACGCATTCAGGCGATCGCCACTTGCTTACCCGCAAAACTTACCATTCAAAATCAAGATGCAAGCAGTAGATTTGCAAATGCTTTATCAGAAATGAAAAACGACCAATTAGAAAGGATATTTGACGTTACAGACACCCCCAAATTAAGCGAATCAGAAATTGAATTCAAAACTTGCTTACAACAAAAAGGCTTTACACCCCAAGCAGAACTACAAAATCGTTCGTTTTACTAAATAGACATCTGGTGGAAATTAAATATGCGTCATCCAGAAACCTTGTAGAGACGCGAAATTTCGCGTCTCTACATTCTTTTTCGGAGATGTCTAATGAACTCCGGTGGTATTAACTCCCAACTCCCAACTCAAAACTCAAAACTCAAAACTCAAAACTCAAAACTCCTAACTCAAAACTCCTAACTCCTAACTATTAATATGCATCGCTTATCGCTACAATTTTGTGTGATGCACAAATAAAAGGTTGACTCAAGTTGCAGCAAATAACTAGTCGGCATCCCAAAACTACGGTTCGTACAACAGAAAATTTAGCTGGATATCTTTTCTTGATACCAACTATTTTGGTTTTGGGTACTTTTGTGATACTACCCATACTTTACGCTGTATTTCTTTCCCTACAAAAAGTACAGCTTCTTGGGGGTATTGAATACGAATTTGTTGGTTTTCGTAATTTCAGCCAATTAATAGAAGACGAACGGGTTTGGATTGCGATGAAAAATACAGCCGAATATGTGGCAATCGTGGTACCTTCACAAACTGTACTGGCTTTATTCTTAGCTGTCAGCCTCAATTCTGGCATTCGCGGTAAAAGTTGGTGGCGGGTTCTTTTCTTTTTACCCACAGTTACTTCTTCGGCAGTGTTGACGTTGATATTCATGTGGATATACAACACCAATGGGCTACTCAACGATTTTTTGAGTGTGATTGGACTTCCTACATATAACTGGTTGGGAGATCCCGCAGTTGCCCTCAAAGCAATTATGATTATGAATATTTGGTCAACAGCACCGTTTTTCATGGTGATTTATTTGGCAGCTTTGCAAGATATACCCAATTACCTTTACGAAGCAGCAGAATTAGACGGTGCCAATGGATGGCACAAATTTATTAATATTACTATTCCCATCCTTAAACCCGTCACTTTTTTTGTGATTGCAATGGGAATCATCAGTACCTTTCAATTATTTGACCAATCTTATATTTTTTCCAACGGAACTGGTGGACCGAATAACGCTACTTTAACCTTAGTTTTATTGATATATCAAGCAGTATTTCGTAACTTGCAAATGGGATATGCAGCGGCTTTAGCTTTCCTTTTAGCAACAGTAATTATAACCATAACCTTAATTGCACGGCGACTCTTTGGAGGCGAAAAAAGTTGAATAAATTGAATAAATTGAATATAATTTGCAGCTATCCGTGGCTAAATATACTGCTTTACTCACTTTTAACACTGTATGCAATTATTACTTTAATTCCTTTTTTATGGGCGCTTTCAGCATCCTTTAAACCTTTAACAGAAATAGTCGCAGCCGAACCAAACCTGATACCGAATAACTTTACCCTCGATAATTACAAGCAAATATTTGTCGAAGAACCATTATTTTTACGTTGGTTTTTCAACAGTGTAATTATTGCGATCGCGGTTACTATCTTAAACTTATTATTCAACTCAATGGCAGGTTACGCTTTGGCAAGGCTACGATTTCGGGGTAGACAGTTTTGGTTTTTTCTAATTTTGACAGTATTAGCTGTACCAATACAAGTTACACTCATCCCTACATTTTTAATTTTAAAAACTTTTGGCTGGTTAAATTCCTACCAAGGGATGATTATTCCCAACATGGTAAACGCCACATTTATTTTTATGATGCGGCAGTTTTTCGTTAATTTTCCTAAAGAATTAGAAGAAGCTGCGGCACTAGATGGATTAAATACCTTTGGGATTTTTCGTCATATTGTACTTCCCCTAGCAAAACCAGCACTAGCAGCCCAAGCAGTATTTATCTTCATGAGTAGCTGGAATAATTTCTTGCTTCCGGTAGTGATTTTATTTGATCCAGAAATGTTCACTCTACCCCTCGGACTCAACAGCTTCAAAGGTCAATATATCAGCTACTGGAATTACATTATGGCGGCTTCAATGGTATTTACCCTACCAGCCTTAATTATTTACGCTTTCTTCAACCGATATTTTATCCAAAGCGTCACCTTCACAGGAACGAAAGGGTGAAAAAGGTTCAAGGTTAAAGGTTAAAGGCATTCATCTTAAGAGTCAACTGTCAACCATCAACTAACAACTAACAACCATTAACTAACTCCCCTTCACAACTTGAAAAAGTACTTTGGGCAACAAATTGCACGCTTGGAGTGATAATTGTATTACGGCGACTTAATCTTATTGCTGTGTTGAGCATTAAAATTTTTGAGGGGAAACATGATAAAAAAACTAATTGGCATTTTTGTTGTTAGTGCGTTGTTGAGTTTTCAGATGTTTGTCGGTAGTGCTTACTCTGTAGAACTTGACGAAGCGACTCGCACTGTAACCTTGAATGACCAAGGTGATACCTATGTACTCAGCTTAAAAGAAGTTAAAGAAGGTAAACGGTTATTCAATTACGCTTGCGCTCAGTGTCATGCTGGCGGTGTAACCAAGACAAACCAAAACGTAGGATTAGATCCTGAAGCTTTGGCATTAGCAACCCCATCCCGTGATAACATCCAAGGTTTGGTGGACTATATGAAAAATCCTACTACCTATGATGGAGAGATCGAAATTTCTGAATTGCATCCTAGCATTAAGAGTGCGGATATTTTTACAGCAATGCGAAATTTGACCGACGAGGATTTAGAAGCAATCGCTGGTCATATTCTCTTACAACCTAAAATTGTTGGTCAAAAATGGGGTGGTGGTAAGATTTACTATTAAATCTTCGACAGTTGAGTAATAAATAAACCTTAGTTATTAGTCTATAGTTAGTATTTCAATTTTGAAAAAGCTGACTATGGACTAATAGCTGTTTTAGAAGTGCCAAATTATTAATACAAGATTAATATCAAATCAATATTAAATAAATCTCAAATGAAAATAGCATATTCATTTTTAACTCGTATTTTCTTGCTTTCCCTAATTCTATTCATAATATTTACTGCTAATTGTTTACCTACACAAGCTGCGGGAATCGACCTTTATGTAAAACGTTATTTACGAGTTAGGGAACCTATTGCTTTAGAATTAGATGCACAAGGCAATACAAAGAAATTTTCACCGTTAGAGTTATCTGATGGTAAAAGATATTTTGAAGATAGCTGCATTAATTGTCATGTTGGTGGTTCAACATTACCTAATCCTTTAGAATCTCTGGCTTTAGATACACTTAAAGGTGCTAATCCTCCCCGTGATAATATTAATGCCTTAGTATCTTATATGCGGCAGCCCATGACCTATGATGGTAGCGAAGAAACTTTTTGGTGTCGCGAAATTACGCCCAATATATTATCTCAACAACAAATCGAAAATTTAGCTGCATTCGTCCTCACCGCTGCGAAAAAGGCTCCTGGTTAGGGTACTGACAGTTTTGGACTTGGTGGGTAGAAGAGATAAGAAGATGTAGATATCTATCTAAAGAGATAGATGAAATTTCCTAAATACCCTTCTAAAAGGATATTGCAAATAAGAGTAAAGATGTAAAAATTATTAATAATGTTGTATCGTATTACTATGTAGTTTTTTGACGTGTTACACAATCAAATAACTGTGCATGGCTGGTTAATCAGGTTTGATTTGCTAATCATATTTTTAATTTTAATTTTTTTAATTTATATATTTTAAATTGCTTATACCTGGGATATTTATCTAGTTTTCTGGTTCAAATATAATTTACTAATCTATTAATTAACTTTTCTAGAACTGTTTTAATTTAGGGGCTTAAGCTGTAAATTTCATAATTATTATACAGCCAATACTTTTTCAAAAAAACTAAATCTCGTGCCTGGAAAAGTTAACTGCTCAGCTTGACTATAATCAGCATTCTATTAATGCTTACTCATACAATGCTTTTTATAGTCAAATTCAGCCAATTGTAAAAAAGAAAATGATTTTTTTACAAAAACATCTCAAAATTAATTTGTATTAAAAGCAAGTTAAAAACCTTGTTTTTGCTACATAAAAAAGCGGTAATTTGATTTTACTTAGTTCTAATTAGATAGACCTCAAAGGCAATTACAGCAGAAAATGAAAAATGATAATTTGCAAAAGATGTTGCGTTTTTTTAAAGCGTTAGCAGATGAAAGTAGACTAAAAATAATTGGTATATTGGCAGGACAGGAGTGCAGTGTAGAAGAATTAGCAGTGTTATTAGAACTAAAAGAACCGACAATTTCCCATCATTTAACCAAACTTAAGCAGCTTGAATTAGTAAGAATGCGTCCTGAAGGTAATACTCATTTTTATCAATTAGATAAAAAGGTTTTGCAAACTATAACGCAGGAAGTGTTTAAGCCGGAAAAAATTGCTTCTTTTGCTGAGGATGTAAATCTTCAAACCTGGGAAACTAAAGTATTGAATACTTATGTAGAAGGGATTTTTCAAAATTCTGTTTCGGGACAATATCTTAAAGAAATTCCTAATAGCAGTAAAAAGCGTTTAACAATTCTCAAGTGGGTAATCGACAAATTTGAAATGGGAGTCAAATACCCGGAGGATGGAGTGAATGAAATTCTCAACCGTTACTATCCAGACTCCGAAACTCTACGGAAGGAATTAATCGCTAGTCGGTTGATGCGGGAGGAAAATGGGATGTATTCGAGATGTTGAATCTGATAAATACAGCTTGTATGAGCGAATTTTGAACTCAGAAAATAGGTAAAGAGACAAGGGACAAAGTACATAAACTACTAACTCCCATTCTCTCTCTAATCTAGATAAAGAGTAGTTAGTTCGTAAATTATAACCTTTGACCTCTACTCTAACCTTTAACCTAAAAATAGAAATATCAAGAAACCGTGAAGCTTGAGTATTTCTACGGTTAAGGAAAGATAATTTCATAAAATTAATAAAAATCTAAGTAAAGATTTCATCAAAAATATAAAAATATATATTCATTAAATTATTAATTTGTTATTAATAGGCTTCTTTGATTATCAGCAATGAAGAATATTAAAAAACTTAGTTTGTGAAATTTAGGATATACAAAGGTAAAGATAATGTTTAAAAAAGTGGTGCTACCAACCATGACAATTTCGGGTACGATTTTTGCTCTTTTTGTGATGCTCTTGGCAGAATACGGTTCCGAACGAATAGAAATTAAAGTTGACAATCAAGACTTTGTTTCCGGTGAAGTGAGAGATTTAATGACTCCGGGAATAGGAGCAGCATTAAGTCTAACATTCGGTTTAGCAAGCATTGTCACGATTGAATATAGAAAATCTGTAGCTAAACAAGACAAATTAGAAAAACAATTATCCTCTATTAAAAAAGATATATCAGATAAAGATGCTCAGATTCAGGAATTAAGAAAACATGAAATGAGAAGTAACGTGAGATTTACTGATTTTAGGATGCGTTAGTAGTAATTAACTAAAGAGACGTAGCATTGCTACGTCTCTACAAATATTTTACAATTTTGCTTGTTTAAGATACCGTTCGTAATCGCTTAAATCTTCTACCACTTTGTTGGTGAGGAAATACATTCCAAATAGATTAAACAAAGCCATTGCAAAAAATGTCGCGTCACCGAAATCAAGTACCGATTGAGGCTTTGCGATCGCACCAATAAATGTTGCACCCACAAATAATATTCTGTATACAATCAAACTGCGTTCGCTAAAGAGATATTCCCAAGCCTTTTCTGCATAATAGCTCCAAGAAATCATGGTTGAGAAAGCAAATAAAAATACTGATATTGCAAGTAGTATGGGAAACCAAGCTATTACCGTACCGAAAGCAACAGAAGTCAGAGCTGCGCCTTCACCAGCTTTTCTGATTGCTTCATATTCGGGATTATTATAAACGCCGGTAATTACAATTACTAAAGCAGTCATATTACAGATAACTACGGTATCGATAAATGGCTCCAAAAGTGCCACTAAACCTTCTTTGATTGGTTTATCAGTTCTCGCTGCTGAGTGAGCAATTGCAGCCGAACCAACTCCCGCTTCATTGGAAAAAGTAGAGCGTCTAAAACCCTGGACAATTACCCCAATAACTCCCCCTTCCACTGCTTGAGGAGTGAAGGCCCCTTGGAAAATAGTGATGATAGCAGCAGGAATTTGAGTAAAGTTAACCAAAAGAATCCACAATGAAGCAACTACATAAAGTACACACATTACTGGGACTAAAGTTTCTGCAACTCGGCCGATACGGTGGATACCACCAATCATTACCAAGCCAACTAACACAGCCAGAACTAAACCGTAAACCCAAGGATATATCGGAAAAACTGCCTTAACTGCACCGTAGGACTGATTTACCTGAATCATGTTTGCAGCACCAAAAGCCGCGAAAATGGCGCAAATAGAAAATAGAATTGCTAAAACATTACCCAATGGTGCTAAACCGATTTCTGCAAATCCTCTAGAAAGATAATACATCGGTCCGCCTGCAACACTACCACTTGGCTTGATGATGCGATATTTTTGACCAAGAGTACATTCAACCATCTTGCTAGACATACCCAGCAAACCACCCAGAGTCATCCACAAAGTGGCACCCGGACCACCTACACTAATCGCGATCGCAACTCCGGCAATGTTCCCAAGTCCGACGGTTGCTGATAAAGCAGTAGCTAAAGCTTGGAAATGAGAAACTTCCCCTGGAGCGTTAGGATCATCGTGTTTCCCACGAACGATATCAATTGCGTGTCCGAACAACCGGAAATTGACGAACTTCAAACGGATGGTAAAAAAAACCGCTCCAAAAATCAGCCACAAAACGATTAAAGGAAAACCGCCGATGCTGAAAAACAGCACATCAAATATTCCCTTGACAAATTGAGCAAAAGCAGCATCAAGGGAATTAAGTAAAGGTTCCCCAGCGGCTTCATCAGCAGCAAAAACCGCTGTGGGAATCAAACATAATAATAGAGTTAATAACCAACGATGCTTTAAAAATGGTTTGTGCATTTAATTCGATTCTCCATTATTTTTTTTGATTACAATGATTGTGTATTCAGGGATAGTACCTTAAGGCAGATGTTTCATACAAGTTATGTCACATCGAAGCCGAAATCCTACAGTTGTAAAGGAAAGTTACAGCCTACAGTCTTTGCAATTGATTTCTGGATAAAATCCTTGTAGAAGCAAATATTTCAGTCAAAAAATTCATCAACATTTTACCCGTATCTATTTAATAGAGCGGTATAACTGTTAACTATTGCCGGATTTGTAAGAAAACTTCTTCCTAGTTCTCAGCATGAGCCTGGAAACCAGAACTAGTTCTCAGGTGAGCCTGGGATTTTTAGAATTTAATATTGAGGATTTAATATTCCTTAACATTTTTTTGTGTTAAGAAAAATAACGAAAATTTGTAAAACAAAATCGAGCAATTGAATCAAAATGAACTAGAAAAAAATTGAGAGAGAGTATACACTTTAGCGAAAACGCGCTGCTTCGCCCCGGTTTGATACTTGGAAATTATTTGGTTGGGATTGAGTTAAAGACTTCCTCCGGTGAAAATTTTGCAACTCATCCCGATGCCAGATGTTTAAGGAGAGCAGATGTGTAAACACTTAAAACTGTATAAGTTGACAAGGGATTATTGGAACCTTAGCTTAAACTTGTTTGTGACAATAACGTGACTTGAGATTTTCTTTATGGATGCTACGGCACTTTGGCAACGATACCAGAAATGGCTATATTTCCATGAAGGACTAGGTTTTTACCTAGACGTTAGCCGGATGGGCTTCGATGATGACTTCTTTGAGAAGTTACAGCCTTCATTTGATCAAGCTTTCGCCGATATGGCAGAGTTGGAAAAAGGGGCGATCGCAAATCCCGATGAAGAGAGGATGGTTGGACATTACTGGTTGCGAAATCCCGACTTGGCACCAACGCCGGAAGTAACCCAAGAGATTGTGAGTAATATTGAGAAAATAGAAGTATTTGCTGAGAAAATCCACACGGGTGCGATTCATCCTCCCAAAGCTCCTCGCTTCACCGATATAATCTCAATTGGGATTGGTGGTTCTGCACTCGGTCCTCAATTTGTAGCTCAAGCTTTAGTTACAGATTATCCACCTCTAGCAATTCATTTTATTGATAACAGCGACCCCGCAGGAATCGATCGAGTATTAACTCACCTGCGAAACCGTCTTTCGAGTACGTTGGTATTGGTGATTTCCAAATCTGGAGGAACACC
Source organism: Plectonema cf. radiosum LEGE 06105 (assembly GCF_015207665.1). GTDB lineage: Bacteria > Cyanobacteriota > Cyanobacteriia > Cyanobacteriales > Nostocaceae > Rivularia > Rivularia radiosa_A. The sequence goes on along the minus strand of NZ_JADEWL010000059.1, from coordinate 19,251 downwards.
CGAACCGCGTAACGCAATGTTAGAAGTCAAGAAAGCCTATTCCGGGCAAAATCTGGACTTTGCACAATATGCGATCGCCATTACCATGCCTGGTAGTAAACTGAGTCAGGTTGGTGAATCGGAAGGGTGGCTGGCACATTTCCCCATGTACGATTGGGTGGGGGGTAGGACTTCAGAGATGTCAGCGGTAGGACTTGTACCAGCAGCATTACAAGGAATTGACATTGGTCAAATGCTCGACGGAGCTAAAGAGATGGATGACGCAACTCGCGTCCCAGATGTCAAAAATAACCCAGCTGCACTGTTAGCTTTAGCTTGGCACTATGCCGGTAACGGACGCGGTGAAAAAGATATGGTTGTTCTTCCTTATAAAGACAGCCTACTTTTATTCAGTCGCTATCTGCAACAGTTGGTGATGGAATCTTTAGGTAAAGAAAAAGACTTAGATGGTAACATCGTCCATCAAGGTATTGCAGTTTACGGTAATAAAGGTTCAACCGATCAACACGCATACGTCCAGCAATTGCGCGATGGGGTTGCGAACTTCTTTCTTACCTTTATTGAAGTTTTAGAGGATCGTAAAGGTTCCTCTTTAGAAGTTGAACCGGGAACCACGTCGGGTGATTATCTTTCCGGTTTTCTTCAAGGTACTAGAAAAGCACTTTACGAAAACCAACGGGATTCAATTACCGTTACCATACCCCAAGTTAATCCTCGAACTGTAGGGGCATTAATTGCTTTATACGAACGCGCTGTGGGATTCTACGCGAGCTTAGTGAATGTTAACGCATATCACCAACCGGGTGTAGAAGCAGGTAAAAAAGCAGCAGCAGCAATTTTGGAATTGCAAAAACAAGCGATGTCCGTTCTACAAGCAGAAGAAAATCCCCTTTCTTTAGAGGAAATCGCCAGTAAAGCAGGTGCCTCTGAGGACATAGAGTCGATTTACATTATATTGCGACATCTTCACGCCAACGGACGCGGTGTAGTAATGGAAGGTAATTTTGCACAACCGAGTAGTTTAAAATTCTCTATCGGCTGATAAATTACATTTGCATACCATATTTTGGTAACTTTTGTTGCATTCGCAACATTTTTTTATTGCTGAGCATCTTAGATTGAACTAACTATTCAATTTTTAGGATGCTTTTTTAGCAATATTTTTATTATGAGTAAAATTAAAGAAATTCAAATTCACTATTTAGAATCAATTAAAGGGGGGATGGCTCAATTTTTCACCCCTCAAGCAAGTAACGAAACCATGTTGGTGCAGATTCCAGCCAACACAGTAGATGATTTATTCGTACATAAATCACAAACCGATCAATTATTAGTAGTTAAAGGTCGATTTGTACTAGTTACTTTAGTCAACAAGCAATACCAGTACATTCCACTAAGTGAAAAATACCCCGCAGTAGTGACAATTCCACCAGGAGTTTTGCATGGAGCAATTAACACCACTTCAGAACCCTGCGTGATTGTAAACGCTGTATTGCGTCATCGAGAACCGCAAAAACTTGATTACGTTACCCGTGGAAGACCATTTCCTTATGATTTAGAAGCAGCAGAAGCCGCAGTTAGTAATTTAGAAGCATTTTCTGGGGCAAGAAGTCGGGTTTTTTAGAGAAGCCCGACTTCTCAAATCAGAACTATCTCCCTGGGGCAAGAAGTCGGGTTTTTTAGAGAAGCCCGACTTTTCAAATCAAAGTCCTCTGGGTTTCTGTGGTTTTTAAAAATTAGCAATCTCTAGCAATAACCGGCTAAGAAAAATATTTTATTGATATTGAAGATAATCATCCAAATCATCGATTTTTGGGTCATTAAATTCCTGTAAAACTCGCCAAATAATCGTAAAAGTACCATCAGTACGACGACTTACAGGTCGAAAAGCAACAATTACATCGCTACTTTGCATTTCTAATAATTGGTCTAAATAACGCCGTTGTTTTCTTGTCAACGGTTGATTATTCGCGATTATTTCTGGTAGTTGGAACTGCAAATTACGGACTAAATAAGTATTATTTAATTTTGCCTCAACCATATTTAAAATTGGTTGATTATTAATTGAAATTTGGTGTTTTCCGGTAATAATTTGTTGTCTTTCGGCTTGCAAGGCATTTAATTTTTTCGGAGGCTGATAATTAATCAAGATATTTCGTTTTTCGGGAGCAACAGCTTGTAAACTTGCGTCCAACTTATCTAAAGGTATATCGCCAACCTCTGTAATAAAGCCATAATTTACTCCTTGGGGCATTAGTTGAAACTTCCCTTTTACTATTTGAAGTGGTAAATTAGGCATAAAGTCACCCTTGGATTCAACTAAAACCGGGAAAGGATAGCGACCAAGAACATTTTTTTGTGAGCGATTCTCCAGAGTATTCAAGGGACGAAGATAAGCTTGAGATGACAGTACGCGGAAAATACCCGTATTAGGCATTGACAGCAATTTTTGGCAAACTTGCTTTTCTGGGAGGTAAATATCGTAGGTCAAACGATCTAATTCCACAGCAGTTTTTTGGGGATTGTGAAAATTATTTGCATCGGGAAATTGAGATATTGCTGTTGCTAAAAACTTTTCGGCATTTTTCAAAGTTCTTAGGGCTGTGGATGGTGGTTTAATTGCTGGTTGGACTGGTGGAACGTAATTGGAAATTGCCCTTTTTCTACTTTTACCAACATAAACCTTAGCTGTATTATCTACATCAGGCTCTAAAATAGCGTAAGGAGTTGCCCGTTTATGAAGATTGGGACGACTGACGGGAGACATGGGAAGCACTAAATCAGATTGTTTTTCTCCACTAACTAAAGGTAGTTCTCGCGTATTGGTTAATTCACCACGTCTAGATAAAAGTACATCTAACATTGGGGTAAGTTTTGACAATTCCCGGCTGGAATTATACAAAGAACAATAAATCTTTAAATTCGATGCAGTTAAAGGCAGTATAGAATCAATAGGAACACTTGAACCTTGATTTTGGTCGCACAAAGCTTGGGGATAAGCATATTGACTTTTGAGAAAACCTTCTACGGCTACAGTCTGGGTAAATAGTTGTCCTCCCACCGCTCGCATTTTATTAGAATCAGGGTGCACTAAAGCTTGTTCAATGCGAAAAATCAAATTTACCTGCTGAGTCACCAACCTTCTTGAAACCATCTCAAAGCTTTCAACTTGAGTGGACTTGCGATCGCGATTTGGAGAAGATTGCAAATTAGCCTCACCAGCAAAAGCGCTTTCAATGTTAGCTAACAAACAAAAAGGCAGCAAAAAACTCAAAAAAGTGTATTTCATGTCAAAAATCTCATAAATATAGTGTGAAAAGCCTAAAATAGAATTAAAACAACTATTTTACCGGCATCCGTCAGTCCATTGTACTTTCAGCGAAAGCGATAACGGTTTGTTACCAGTGTTGAGACAAGATTTGATGCAAGCTTCTCAGAGACAGCTGATTAATTCAGAAGCCCCCTTACAACTGTTACTATTTGTAGATGAACGCCCCAAATCCCGACTACAAGTACAGCAGATTCGCTCCTATCTCAAACAATTGCAGCTTGAATATGATTTATCCCTTCAAGTTATTGATGTTGGAGAACAACCCCATTTAGCAGAACATTTCAAGCTGGTAGCAACACCAGCATTAGTCAAGATTCATCCAGAACCCAGACAAGTATTAGCCGGTAGTAATATAGTTTCTCAACTAAAAACCTGGTGGTCGCGCTGGCAAAATAGTATAGAATCTTACTTACAATTACAGCACGAATTACAAAAAGTTCCAGAAAATGATTTTAGTGATGGGTATATTAACAAATCTCAAATACCCACTAACTCCCTAGCGATTTCTTCGGAAATCATTCAGCTTACCGACGAAGTGTTTCGTTTAAAGCAAGAAAAACAGCAACTTCAAGAACAATTGCTTTTTAAAGAACGTGTCATATCAATGCTGGCGCACGATCTCCGCAACCCCCTCACCGCAGCAATCATCGCCATAGATACTTTACAATCTAATTTCAATTGCGAAACTGGGGAATTTGAGCGATTAAAACCAACATTAACCGCTCATATACTCAATCACGCCCGCACTCAGACTAAGGTAATTGAAAAAATGATTACCGATCTTTTGCAAGTCGGACGCGGTAAAGATACAAAAATTCCCATATCCCCGACTAAAATTGCATTAGGTAATCTTTGTCTGGAAATACTTGAAGAATTAAGCGAATCCTGTAAAGCCAAATCCCTAACAATCAAAAAAGACATTCCTCAAGACTTACCATACGTTTATGCCGACGCTGAACGGATACGTCAAGTACTGATAAATCTTCTAGACAACGCGATTAAATATACACCCCCAAAAGGGACGCTGATTATTGCCGGTTTGCATCGTACCAATCAAAAAGTGCAATTTAGCATTGGTGATAGTGGCCCGGGCATTCCCCAAGAAAATCGCGATCGCATTTTTGAAAACCACTTTCGTTTAGAACGAGATCAAGCTAAAGATGGTTACGGTATTGGCTTAAATTTGTGTCAAAAAATTATCCTAGCCCATTACGGTCAAATTTGGGTAGATACCGCACCCACTGGCGGAGCATGGTTTCACTTTATACTGCCAGTTTATCCGAATTAATTAGGGAGTAGGGAGTAGGGAGTTCGATGTTCATTGCTTCGATTCGTGAGGTAATTCGTCGGGTTTTTATGATGATTACTCCCCCGAACCGCTCTAAAATTACGTATCTCCTTTTACCTCTTTCCTCTGTGCCCTCTGCGTCTCTGCGGTTTTTTTTTGGTAATCTTCTGCCGGCAAGGGAGTATCTGTTACAACCCAGATTTTTCTTAAAAACCCGACTTCTTTACTATTCGTATAATTGACGTTAATTACACTTTACCCGACTCAACCGATGACTTGATCTTTTGCTGTAAAGCCGCAATAATTTGCACATTTGCAGCCGGGAAATTAAATTCTTCCAATTGTTCTAAATTTACCCAGCGAATTTCATCGCATTCTAATGGTTGGGGAATACCTTTAATGTGGTGACATTCGTGTACGGTGAGAGTTACCCGTAAATCCGTATAATCATGGTCAATAGTAATCAGATGTTCACCGACTTCAATTTCTATTGCCAATTCTTCAGCAATTTCTCGTTTAATACATTCTTCGATAGTTTCACCTGGTTCTAATTTACCACCGGGAAACTCCCATAAACCCCCCATAGTTCCTTGTTGACGACGGCGATCGATTAAAATCTGTTTTTTATTATTCCAAATTACAGCGACACCGATAATTTTATGAGGTAGGGAAGAAATATTTGGATTCATAGTTATATGGATTTTATATATTTTACCTGGCGGTTGAAACCGCTGCTACACAAACAAAACCCGCAGTAAGGCGGGTTTAAAATTAATAGAGTCCACAGTGGACTTTGCCTGTGTAGACGCGGTAACAAAGCGACGGGTATATTGGACTTAACTAAAACCTTGACATAAACTTTCTAAGATTTCAAATCTAATAAACCTTCTTCCTTCAACTTGGGATTAAACCTCACCTGCATTTGTAAACCCCGTGCTTCTAACTGTTTTAAAATATCCGCTTCAACTCGTCGTGCGACATTTTTGATAATTTTAATTTTTGTCATTTCATCATTGACAGGATTATCATAACTAGCTTGTTCTTCGGCAGTAATTAAAGCTTTCGCATCAATAGGAGAAATCCATTTCTCTTTATTTTCTCCATTTCCCATAGGTACACTGCCATTTTCCGCAATCCAGGCTTGTTCAATTGTTTCTAAAATTGTACGGCTAGGACGTTGAATAGTTTCTACTTTTACCCAATAACAATATTGCGGTTGTCGGACTAAATGTTGTCTGAGGCTGAGAAAAACATCGCGAGAATAACCGATAAATTGCAGCGTTTTATCTTGGTCAAAAATTGCGTAAACTCCAATTTTCCCTTGATATTGTTCGGGTAAATCGCCATTTTCATCAATATAAGGAATAAATTCTAAACTATTTAAAGAAGGAATATTTATTTCTGTAGTCATTATCAGTTATCAGTTATCAGTTATCAGTTATCAGTTATCAGTTAGCAGTTAGCAGTTATCAACCAACTACTAAGCACTATCAACTAACCACCATCAATTATCAATTTTTTTATAAATTGCACATAGCCGACTTGGTTTAAAAATTTTGGCTTGAAACATAAAATTTGGGGGTACATTTAAAATTATGTATTCTTCAGATTCGTGATATTTCTCAAATTCCGCTGGCATTCCTTTAGGTGTAGCGCTACTATAAGGAACCGGCTGAAATAGTAATTCTGTAAATTCTACTTGTTCACATTTTGACTGTTGACAAACCTGTTTTAAAAAGCTTTCATTTGTTAACAGTTCAAATAAAGTTGCTTTAGCTTGTGGTTCTAAAGTGAAATTACTGTCAAAACTTTGAATAATTTTTAAAGCCATTTTTCCGATAATCTTATGTCTATAGAATTTTAGAACGGCTAAATACATTAAATAAAGTATTTGGAACGAAAAATAATAAAGCTTAACAAGATATCGCCGAATTATTCTCAGCGTACCTTTGCGTGTACCTTTGCGTACCTTTGCGTTAAAAAAATATCATTCCAAAATAAAAAACCCCCAACTTGGGGGTTAAAAATCAAATATTCAAACTACAAAAAACACTTAAAGTAAGTACAAAATTCCAAAAAGCACAATCCAAATCACATCAACAAAGTGCCAATATAATTCAGCAGCTTCGATACCGAAATGATGTTTTTCGCTGTAATGATTGGGTTTACGAGAACGCCACAATACAGCTAATATCGCTAAAACGCCAACGGTAACGTGCAATCCGTGGAAACCTGTCAATACATAAAATGCACTGGAGAACAAATTGGTTGTTAAACCGAATTCCAGATGTTTGTATTCGTAAATTTGACCGCATAAAAAGATAATTCCCATCACAGCGGTAATTGCAAACCACATTTGCATACCCCGCACGTTGTTCTTTTTGATAGCAGTATCAGCATTGTGGATTACAAAACTACTAGAAATTAGAATTATCGTGTTGATACCAGGAAGTAACAATTCTAACTCTGGTGTGCCTGCGGGAGGCCATTCAGTTAAAGTAGAACGGAAGGCAAAGTATGCACCGAACATACCCAAGAAAATCATTCCTTCAGCGATTAGAAATACAACTAATCCGAAAAGACGATGGTCTGGATGTGCTGCGTGTTGCGCTTCTACAGTCGCTGCATGATGGTGATTTTTTTCTGTTTTTGCTGGATCGATTGCTTGACTTTGCATAAATTTTTGATTGAGTAAGAATATTTTTTGGGAATCTCGCTCTGTGCCAATACGCTTGGATTGAGGTTGTAAAAGATTGAAAAATCTAGCGTTAGGTTCATTTACGATCAAAAACCCGGAGTCGGGGGATTCTCCCCCAAACCCCCTCCCGGTGAGTTGAACTTTCAGACACCTTAATGAGATTTTTGCAATAAATACTACCATCTCTCTCAATCTCTTTCCTCTGCGTCCTCTGCGCCTAGAAGGGTTTTTAAATTGAGTTGTCCGGAATAGACGAATTAACTTTACCCGGCCGCTTCAGCTGCGATCGCCGGATATGATTCGTTGTCATCACTTGGTGGTGCCGGGGATTTGGCATTACCGAAGGGGTCATCAGTATGGGATAGAGCTACAACTTGTTTGGCTCTTTGGGTTCCATATTCGTAAGGACCGACAAGTAAAAATGGGTGTGACTCGAAATTCTCAATTGCTGGTGGTGAACTGGTCATCCACTCCAACGTTAAGGAATCCCAAGGATTGTTATTGGCTTTTTTCCCAGCCCTCCAACTCCAAAGCACGTTGATGATGAAGGGTATTGTAGACACCGCCAAAATGTAGGAACCGTAGGTACAAATTTCATTGATAGCGGCAAATTTCGGGTCGTATTGAGCAATACGACGATTCATACCCATCAAACCCAACTTGTGCATCGGTAAGAAAGTCATGTTCATCCCGACGATTGTTAAAGCAAAATGAATCCTACCCAAAGTTTCATTAACCATGCGTCCGGTAATTTTGGGGAACCAGTGGTAGTAACCGGCAAAAATTCCCAAAACTGAACCACCGAATAACACATAATGCAAGTGGGCAACTACAAAATAAGTATCGTGGACATGGATATCAAAAGGTACAGCCGCCAACATTACGCCACTGATACCACCAATTACAAAAATCCCCAAAAATCCCATTGCAAAAAGCATCGCGCTATTTAAACGGATTTTTCCACCCCACATTGTCGCCAACCAACTAAATATTTTGATACCAGTAGGTACGGCGATAATCATGGTAGTAATCATGAAAAACATCCGCAACCAACCGGGAATACCGCTGGTAAACATATGGTGCGCCCAAACAATCAAACCCAAAAAACTAATTGCTAAAGAAGAATAGGCGATCGCCTTATAACCAAAAATCGGCTTACGGGAGTGAGTGGGTATTACTTCCGAAATTACCCCAAAGAAAGGCAAAATCATAATGTAAACCGCAGGGTGCGAGTAAAACCAAAACATATGCTGGTAAACTACAGGATCGCCACCACCAGAAGGGTTAAAAAATGCGGTTCCGGCAATTAAATCAAAAGAAAGTAGAATCAGTGCGCCTGCTAAAACTGGAGTTGAAATTAAAACCAGGGCTGAGGTAGCCAACATTGCCCAACAAAACAGCGGTAATTGGTAAAAACCGATGCCTGGAGCGCGCATTTTTAACAAAGTGACCAGAAAATTTATGGCACCCAAAATCGACGAGGTACCCAGCAGCAGGATACTAATAATCCAAATTGCTTCACCAACTTGTCCGGTAACTAAACTCAACGGAGGATAAGAAGTCCAACCCGCATCCGGTGCATCACCAACAATCAAACTGCTGATTAATAACACCCCAGAAGGAGGAACCATCCAAAAAGCCAGAGCATTTAGTTTTGGAAAAGCCATATCTTCAGCCCCAATCATCAAGGGAATCAGATAATTAGCAAAACCCGCACCCGCTGGCACAATCCACAGAAAAATCATGATTGTCGCGTGCAGCGTAAACAAACCATTGTAAAGTTCGGGACTTACAAAGTCTGAAGCAGGAGTTCGCAATTCCGTGCGAACCAAATCCGCCATAACACCGCCGATACAGTAAAAAATGAATGTAGTAACTAGGTACTGAATTCCAATTACCTTATGGTCGGTATTAAATGTAAAATACTCCCACCATTTCCTCTGACGATGTTGTGAAGTATCAGCCTTATGGCTGGTTTGTTCCAACTGTGTTTGTGTCATAAAAATTCTTTATTGTTTAAGAATTGTTAGTTGATAGTTGATAGTTGATGGTTGTTGGTTGATAGTTGATTGTCCACTGTCAACTGTCCACTGTCCACTGTCAACTGTTCACTACTTGTGAATTTGATGCAACATTTCTGATGAAATTCCCATTTCACTGGTGTAGGGAGCAAGAAATTCATCTGCTGATTTTTCCTGTGGGTTAATCGCAACTGCTCGATTGAATGTTTCTTTGCTAGCAACTTGCTGTTCTTTAATCCAATTATCAAATTCTTGCTGTGTTTGAACAACAACTGTAGTATTCATGGCACCGTGATAGGGACCACAAAGTTCGGCACAAATTAGTTTGTAATCACCTTCTTTTCGCGGTGTAAAACGAAGTTGTGTTTGTCTACCGGGAATTATATCTTGCTTAAGACGAAATTCTGGCACCCAGAAAGCGTGAATTACATCATTTGCAGCCATATCAAGTAAAACTTCTTGACCGATAGGAAGGTGCAATTCTCCAGAAAAAACACCACTGTCAGGATAGTTAAAAAGGAAAGCATATTGCAAACCAGTAACTTTTACGACCAAATCTGGCTCTGTGCCTTCATTTTCAGGAGTTGCACCCAAACTAGGAGCAACTACACCCATTTCCGGAGCATTTTCTTTTTGAGGCAATTGGTCGATATTTCTAACCTCTGAGGTATCGTCCAAAGTTGCTGCAATCGCTGCCCCAGGCATTGATGTGGCTTGTGGTGTCATGGGAGATTCGTGAGCGGCATGGGGGTTAAACCCGCCCATTTCGTTGTATACATCAAAGCTGTACACAGAAATACCAAAAACAATGATAGCTGGAATTGCTGTCCAGAGAATTTCTAACGGTACATTCCCATGAATCGGTTCACCATCGGTATCATCACCTTTGCGACGACGGTATCTGAAGGCACTAAAAATCAAAACTCCTTCAACGATGAGAAATATACCAACAGAAACAGTCATCATCGTATTGAACAAGCCATCTACTAAAAAGGCTTCATCTGAAGCTGCCGTAGGTAGTAGACTATGATTTTGACCGAACCAAAGACTCGTTAGTGTCAGCAAAACACCAATTAATAACGTCCAGATTGTACTTGGAATATTCACGGTTGATAATAGTTAGCGGCTTTACTAGATTATTTAGAACTACTCACATACTAAGTTAGTTCACGCTACTGGCATTGGGTGTAACAACTAAAAATCTTTATTATTTTTTATGGTAGTGGATGGTGGTTAGTTGTTAGTGGATAGTAGATGGTGGATGGTGGATGGTGGTTAGTTGTCAACTGTCAACTGTCAACTGTCAACTGATCACAACCTAAAAAATCTCTAAAGCTTTTGCTCATATCCCCATTTCCGATCCAGAGTATAACTAAAGGGCTTCTCTCCAATCTTGGAGTTTGCGCTAGTGTGGAGATGAATTGTTATTGATTCAGTTATGGAAATTTCGTAGCTCGGGTTTTCGGGCATAAGAAAAGGTAAAGTTGATGAGCCAATTTGTTTTAGAACCACAAAACCAAGTTGCAACGACGCAGCAACAACTACCAAAAGACCGAATTCGCAAGCTTGTATGGAAAATGGCGATCGCGACTTTAATTTTGATGGCGATCGGTAGCGCAACCCGCGTCATGAATGCTGGACTCGCTTGTCCGGATTGGCCGCTTTGTTATGGGGAACTTGTACCCACCAAACAAATGAATTTTCAAGTTTTCCTAGAATGGTTTCATCGATTGGATGCATCTTTGATTGGTGTTAGCGCTATAGTTCTAGTCGCAATGTCTTGGTGGAGTCGTCGTTCCCTGCCAAAATGGCTGCCTTGGGCTTGTACCTTTGCACTGTTTTTAATCGTCTTTCAGGGCATTTTGGGAGGACTCACCGTTACCCAACTTTTGCGTTTTGATATTGTTACCGCTCATTTAGGAACAGCATTGTTCTTCTTCATAACTTTGCTGGTTATCGGTACGGCACTTACACCTTACAAAGCCACAGGAACAGTTGGTAAGCTACCTGTAATATCTTTAATTGCTAGCGTTTTGGTTTATTTTCAAAGCTTATTAGGTGCCTTAGTCGGTTCCCGATGGGCATTACATCAATGTTTTACAGGGTATCAACTTTGTACTGTTATGTACACCCACATCTTTGGCTTGATACCGCCAACTGTGGCAACATTATCCTTGGTATTCATATCGCGGCGCACGCCAGCACTACATCCAGCTTTACGAAAACTGGCAAATTATGCAGGCGGGTTGTTAATTTTACAGATTATCTTAGGATTTGCTACCTATCGCTTACACCTACAAGTAGAACTTCTAACCGTTACTCATCAGTTAATTGGGGCTTCTTTACTAGGTACCTTAGTTGCTTTTACAGTTCTTTCAGTACGCGATTGGATGGATACTCGTAGTATTTCAGGCTACAAGCAAGAGTTAAATTCATCTGTTACAAGTGAACAAACAATATAAGTTAGGAGTTAAGAGTTAGGAGTTAGGAGTTAGTTGGTAATTAGTTGTCAACTGATAACTGATAACTGATAACTGATAACTGATAATTGATTTGTTCGATGCTAACAGCTTGCAAAGGCAAGAACAGCATATAAGTTGTTAAAAAATAAGGAACCATTACCAAAATGATTGAGACAAATGTCTCTCGTCACCACTCTACATTTTTACAGGTTATTCAAAGTTACTACCAGCTAACTAAACCTCGAATTATCCCTTTGTTGCTAATTACCACTGCTGGAAGTATGTGGATAGCTGCATCTGGAGAAGTAGACCCCATGCTCTTATTAGTCACTCTTACTGGTGGCACTTTAGCCGCTGCTAGCGCCCAGACAATCAACTGTATTTATGATCGCGATATCGATTACGATATGGAACGTACTCGTCATCGTCCTATCCCTTCCGGTAGAGTACAACCCCGCGATGCTTTGATTTTTGCAGTTGTTTTAGGTGTAATTTCTTTTGCACTACTAAGTATTTTTGCTAACTTACTAGCTGCTTTCTTAGCGATGTCTGGGATTGTTTTTTACCTGTTAATCTACACCCATTGGCTGAAGCGCAACAGCACTCAAAATATCGTCATTGGGGGAGCAGCAGGAGCAATTCCGGCATTAGTTGGCTGGGCTGCGGTAACAGGTACTTTAAGTCCAACTGCATGGTTAATATTTGGTATTGTCTTTCTTTGGACTCCACCACACTTTTGGTCTCTAGCTTTAATGATTAGAGATGATTACGCAAAAGTCGGGGTACCAATGTTACCAGTAGTTGCAGGTGAAGAAGCGACGGTTTGGCAAATTTGGTGGTACACCCTTATAACAGTCGCAGCAACGTTTTTACTAGTTTATCCCTTGCATTCAGTAGGAATTATCTACGCTACTATTGCCTTGTGTTTGGGAGCGGTATTTATTCGTAAAGCGTGGCAATTATTACAAAATCCTCAAGACCGTAGTTTAGCTAAAGGAATGTTTCTTTATTCCATTTCTTACATGATGTTGTTGTGTTTAGGTATGGTAATTGATAGTTTACCCATCAGCCATCGTGTTGTAAGTTTTGTTGGTGATAAATTGCATTTATTGGTTGGTTGAGAGTCGCTTGGATTTAAATTTTAGAAACCGGGTTTGTTCGCAAGCCCGGTTTTTGCATGGGGAATTCGACTTGGTTGATAAGCATCTGGGACTGCAAGTCCCAGGCTAAAAGCATAAGTCCATTAAAATGGACTGAGAATTTAGCGAAAAATGTAATATTAGTGTTGGTTTTCAATCCAAAATTTCAAATCACATTTAAAATCACAAAGATTCTTCGATTTTGCCAGTATTTGATGATATTTACTTTGCTCTTAGCAGAGCTTGGCGTTAGCCATATAGCAATCCTAAATGACTTGTGAGAAATTGATGTATAATCTGGCGGTTAAAACCGCTACTACACAAACCAAGTCCACCTGCGTGGACTCTATCAAACAACCCGCGCACCATCCAGGTTTTGTCTGTGTAGCCAAGGCAGCGCGCAGAAGGGGGGGGTCTCCCCCATGAGCGACTGCCGTGCGACTTATAGTCGCCTGGAGTGATTTAAATGTAACCTCTACTCCTAACTTTTAATCTACGTATTTTCTCGCATCTCAATTCGGATTGCTATATTAAGTAATTAATTATATTTATTTACCTTTACATGATCTATCGCACCCCACCCATAATTAATTACATAATAAAAATATCAAGAAAAATATTACTAACATAAAAATGTAATATTTTTAGTCCATTTTAATGGACTTGTGCTATCAGACTGGGACTTGCAGTCCCAGGTGGCTAAGAACGAAGTCAAACAATTATTAATTATAAAGAAGTTTAAAATGGCTACTTTAAATTTGCGTCGGGCTGAAAATGTTAATGGCGATTTTTACGTGGATACTACTTGTATTGATTGCGATACTTGTCGCTGGATGGCTCCTAATGTATTTACTCGAAAAGCAGGAATGTCAGCAGTACACCACCAACCGAATCAAGAGGAAAGATTAGCCGCGCTACAGGCTTTATTATCTTGTCCTACGGCTTCTATTGGTACTGTTGATAAACCTCAAGATATCAAAACTGCTCAGTCAAGTTTTCCGATTTTGGTAGAAGAAAATGTTTATCATTGTGGCTACCATTCAGAAAAATCTTATGGTGCTAGTAGCTATTTTATTCAATTACCTGAAGGCAATATATTAGTTGATTCTCCTCGATTTACACCACCTTTAGTAAAACGTTTGGAAAAAATGGGGGGAATTCGCTATATCTATTTGACTCACCGGGATGATGTTGCTGATCATCAAAAATTTGCCGAGCATTTTGGTTGCGAGCAGCCGCACGGCTGCGCCGAACGCATTCTCCACGAATTAGAAATTAATTCTAGTACCCGCGATGTTGAAATTCACTTAAGCGGTAAAGAACCTTTCAATTTAACTTCGGAATTATTAGTTATTCCTGTTCCCGGACATACCGAAGGACATACCGTTTTACTCTATAAAAACAAATTTTTGTTCACCGGCGACCATCTTGCATGGTCAGATACATTAAAACAACTCGTAGCGTTCCGAAATTTCTGCTGGTATTCTTGGGATGAGTTAAAGAAATCAATGCCAAAATTAACTAATTACTCTTTTGAATGGGTTTTACCCGGTCATGGTCGTAGATATCATGCGGATAGAGAAACCATGCAACAACAGTTAAAAAAATGTATTGATTGGATGGAAACAGTTTAAGAGCGTAAATATGCAGTTTCATGCTTTCGATCAAACAAAAATATTTAAAACTTCCCAAGTTCTTGCTTCATCAGTGATTGCAAGCATTTTTTTCAGTTTAATATTACACCTTGGTTCTAAATGATGAGATAATCATTGTTTAACCATTACAAAATTTTAGACTATACGCATCATGGCAACAATACAATTTTCAAGAGGTGTCAACGAAGAAGTTATTCCAGAAGTGCGTTTAACACGTTCGCGTAGTGGAGATAGCGGTACTGCAACGTTTATTTTTACAAATCCGAAAGTTTTAGATGAAGGAAGCACGGATGAAATTACTGGAATGTACATGGTTGACGAAGAAGGAGAAATCGTTACCCGTGAAGTTAAAGGTAAATTTATCAACGGTAAAGCAGAAGCTTTAGAAGCAATTTACTTAATGAAATCTGCTGAGGAATGGGAGCGTTTTATGCGGTTTATGGAACGCTATGCTCAAAAAAATGACCTGGGATTAGAAAAATCGTAAATAGATAGTCATTAGTCATTGGTTGTTAGTTCTTAGGTTATTGAAAAACAATAAATAACTGATAAAATTGTACCAATGACTAATAATTTAAATAAGAAAGTCAACATTAAAAATTTTTTTAATCGTCATGATGTAAAGGTTTTTGTCACTATTCACTACTCCCTACTCACTTACAAATCAGAGGAAACAGGCAATAATAACAAGCAATATTAATAATGTCACATTCACCTCACCCAGATTCAAATTATAATCATCAAATTGTTAATTGTGCAGTCGTTACCGTCAGTGATACTCGTACTATCGAAACCGATAAAAGCGGCACAACAATTCAGCAATTACTCACAAATAATAATCACAAAGTAGCCGATTACAAAATTATTAAAGACGAACCAACACAGATTCAAGAATATTTAGAATTATTAAGTGAAAATAAACAGTTAAATGCTGTAATTTTCAATGGTGGTACTGGTATTGCACCCAGAGATACCACTTACGATGCAATCGAAAAGTTACTTGACAAAACCTTACCTGGCTTTGGTGAAATATTTCGCTATTTGAGCTACCAAGAAATAGGTTCCAGAGCAATCGCTTCTCGTGCTATTGCTGGAATTTATCAACAGAAATTAATATTTTCTCTTCCCGGTTCTAGCAATGCTGTAGAATTAGCGATGAAAAAGTTGATAATACCCGAATTAATTCATTTAGTTGGGCAGATTAAAAGTTAGGAGTTTGGAGTTTGGAGTTTGGAGTTAGTACCACCGGAGTTAAGTAAATCGCGACAGAAAAACCGAACTATATAAATTTATGTAAAGGCTCGTAGTTGCGCTTGAGCGCTCATATCTAGAGCGCTCAAGCGCAACTACGAACCTTTATTTATTTGTGCCTACCTACTTAATTGAAAAACAATCCTCACTATACGCAAGGATTGTTCAAATTAATTTTTCAAATTAAACTTATTCAATTGTATTCAAAAAATCCTACATTTTAGTAATTACAAAAGTTACAACAGCTAGTATTGCAGCGATAATGTAAAATACAGCAACTACTTGCAATTCAGACCAACCAGACAGTTCTAGATGGTGGTGTAAAGGTGCCATTTTGAACAATCGTTTACCTTTACCATCTGGTCCTTTTGTAGCTTTGTAATAACTTACCTGTGCCATTACTGAAAGCGTTTCTACAAAGAATATACCGCTCAGGATAAACAGCGCGACCAAAGTATTAGACAACAGTGCAACTGCTGCCATTCCTCCACCTAACGCTAAAGAACCTGTATCACCCATAAACACCCGTGCTGGGTTGCGGTTGTGAGCTAAAAATCCCACACAAGCACCGCTAAAAGATGCACAAAAAACCATCAATTCCGGTGAAGTCGGTGAAACAATCGCACCCAATACTAACAGTGCGATCGCAGCAGTACCAGCCGCTAAACCATCAACACCGTCAGTTAAATTTGTGGCATTACTTTCTGCCACCATTACGAAGCCAGATAAAGGCAAAAATAACAACCACCCTAAAGGCAAGGAAAAGCCCAAAGGAAAAGCAATACTCGTAATTGTCAAAGGCTGACTAATCAATAGCCACCCACAAAAAACGACTGCGAAACCAACTTGTAAAGCCAGCTTCATTTTAGGTGAAATGCCTTTATTCGATTTACGACGAAGAATTTGCCAATCGTCAATCCAACCCACAAACCCATAACTTAATGTCAAAGCTGACACCGCAAGAGTTTTGGGAGCAAAACCGGATAAGACACAAGCAACTGCGATCGCAACGGGAACAAAGAATATTCCTCCCATTGTAGGGGTACCGGCTTTCTTTAAATGGGCTTGGGGGCCATCCTCACGAATAACTTGACCAGCCTTAAGCCCTTGCAGCCAAGGAACAGCCCAAAAGCCCAATCCAGCAGCAATCAAAGCCGATATTAATAATGGTAGGGTTAAAGAGGTTCCTTGCCAGGGAGAGCGAGAAGCAACTCCATCTAAAACTAGTGCTGTTGTACCTAGTCCTATACTTAACAAAGAAACCAAACGGATACCACTCAGGTTCAAACCTTGGTTTGGAGATAATTTAGCGTCCACGGAAATTTCCCTTCACTCCACACTAATTAAAAATCACACACACTCAGCACGTTATTTGTGCTAATTTCCGTCCTCACGAGCTACTCTTCATCTGGAATTACATCGTCGTCATCGTCATCGTCATCGAACTCGTAATCCCCGACACCTTCCTCAATACCCATCAAGGAATTTATGTCTTGTTCTTGCTCTTTCACTTGCGGTTCTACTGGATCGCGGGATATTAAACGTCCATTTGCTTGTAACCAGTCCAATAGGGACGGTTCTTGTTTTAATGGAATTACAGATGCTCTCCGGCTACGGGGAACTTCATATAAAGGAGAATTTAACATAGAGACGATAATAAAAAGAGTAAAGAACTAACTTGACATTAAGAGTCTATCACTTGATATAGGAGATTTTAGTTATTCATTCAACTATGTTGTTGAGAAACCAGGCTAAAAAACTCCTTCTTTAAGATTGCTTCAGGTTGTAGCTACATATTCCTTACATTTAGTTTTTGTATGGAGCTATACACATAGTAAGCATCTTTAATCTGGTTTGAATTTGTAAACCTAAATGAGGTTATAGCACGCATGAGGAAAACTGCTTTATTAGAAGTAATCGCAGGAAAAAATCTTGGTATTAATGCGAGCGACACAGATAAACAAGCTATTTTATCGGCGATCGCCTATTTAGAAGATTTAAACCCTACACCGAACCCTCTAGAAGCTAGCGAATTGTTAGACGGTAACTGGCGATTACTATATACCTCTAGTTCAGAGTTATTAAATATTAACCGCATACCGCTAGCCAATCTAAATAAAATTTATCAGTGTATTCGAGTAAAAACAAATAGCATTTATAACATTGCTGAAATAAATGGTCTACCATTTCTTGAAGGCTTAGTTTGCGCCGTTGCAAAATTTGAAACAGTTTCCCGGAGTCGAGTTCAAGTAAAATTTGAACGTTCAATAATTGGTTTACAACGTTTACTAAACTACAAATATCCAGGAAGTTTTATCGAAGCCATTGAATCGGGAAAGAAATTTTTTCCAATTGATTTTCCGATTACAAGTAACGAACAGCAGGGATGGTTAGACATTACTTACCTAGATCGCGATCTGCGTATCGGCAGAGGAAACAAGGGAAGTGTTTTTGTATTGACCAAATCATGAAATATTTATGAAATATTTATTCATGACTACTCGCGAAAAGTTACTTCATAAATGCTACTTTGTCAAGGGGGTGAGACACTGCATTCGGGAATTGGTAATTGGTAATTGGTGATGGGTAATTGGTAATTGGTGATGGGAACCATCAACAACCATCTACCAACAACCAACAACAAACTTAAATATTTTCTAGACAAATAACTTAACAAACCCTCTTGCGGAGACCTTCAAGTTGTAAAGTGAAATCAATCAGCCCTGCATGAAAAGCAGTCTTACAATTAAAGAGGGATATTCTATTATGGTTCAACGTGGTTCTAAAGTACGTGTTCTCCGCCGGGAATCCTACTGGTATCAAGATGTAGGAACCGTGGCTACTGTTGATAAAAGCGGCATTATATATCCAGTAATTGTCCGCTTCGATAAGGTTAACTACGCTGGTATCAACACTAATAACTTTGCAGAAGATGAGTTAGTTGAAATTGGAACACCCACAGCTAAGGACAAAAAATCCACACCTACAGCTTCTGGTGGCAAGCAAACACCGATAGAACCAGGTATCCGTGCAACTGGACAAGGTACCCAACCTACTGGTAAGACAACCGCTCAGCCAGAATCTGCGGAAGCTAACGTTCAGAAAGAAGGTACTCCAAATCAAGGAACCGAATCACGTTAGGTTGTGCCAGAATTACCAGAAGTTGAAACAGTACGACGGGGTTTAAATCAATTAACCCTGAAACGCAAAATTACGGGAGGTGATGTGTTGCTCGATCGCACTATTGCCTACCCGTTTTCTGCTGAGGAATTTCTCAATGGTATTAAAGAAAGCGAGATACTCTGTTGGCATCGTCGCGGCAAATATCTGATTGCAGAACTTACTTCCATCTTAGAAGAGGACAAGGACACAAGGGGACAAGGGGACAAGCTAAAAAAGTCTCCCC
>NZ_JADEWL010000058.1 GCF_015207665.1 Plectonema cf. radiosum LEGE 06105 | reverse complement strand
ATCCCCCCCCGTACTCCCTGCTGATGGTTGAAAATGGATTTTTTTGCACCCGTTATAGGACAAAATCAAGCTGTAGAATTACTCAAACAAGCTGTTGCCAAAAATAGAATTGCACCAGCATATTTATTTGTAGGTTCTTCTGGGGTGGGACGAAGTTTAACTGCACAATGTTTTTTAGAATTGCTGTTTACTCAAAATCATCAAGATAGCATGATTATTAAAAGTAAAATAGCAAAAAGAAACCATCCTGATTTACTTTGGGTACAGCCAAGTTACCAATATCAAGGAAAGTTATTAACTGCATCCGTTGCCGCTGAAAAAGGATTAAAACGCAAAGCACCGCCAATCATTCGCTTAGAACAAATTCGCGAAATTACTAATTTTTTGAGTCGTCCACCTTTAGAAGCATCTCGAAATGTAGTAGTCTTAGAACAAGCCGAAACAATGGCAGAATCCGCTGCAAATGCTTTACTCAAAACTTTAGAAGAACCAGGGAAAGCAACCTTAATTTTAATTGCACCAACACCCGATTCTCTTTTAACAACTTTAGTTTCTAGATGTCAAAAAATTCCTTTTTATTGTTTAGATACAGCCTCAATGTCTCAAGTTTTAACATTATCAGGAAACGGCGAAATATTAAATCATCCCACAGTCTTAAACCTTGCAGCAGGTAGTCCAGGAAAAGCTATTGAAGCTTACGAACAAATGCAAAATATTCCCCTCGATTTATTAAATTCCTGTACTCAAGTACCTAAAAATTATCGTTCTGCATTAGAATTAGCCAAACAAGTTGACAAGGCTTTAGATAACGAAGCACAGTTATGGTTAGTTGATTATTTACAACAGATATATTGGCAAAACTTACGACAACCAGATATTATTCAACAACTTGAAAAGACTCGTAAATCCTTACTATGTTATGCACAACCTCGTTTAGTATGGGAATGTATGTTTTTATTTTTAGTTGATAGAACGACATTAATATAAGCGTTAAATTTTATTTATACAACGCTCCAGTTATCTAAATTTAATCCTACAATACGCTGATAATGACGGCTATTATTAGTAACTAAAATTAAATTCTCTGTCAAAGCAACACTAGCAATAAGTAAATCAAAATCTGCAACAGGTTTTCCTGCTTGACGAAGTTGAGCTTTTAATTGACCAAACTTTTTGAGGGTGTCATTACTCAAATCTAAGACAGCAAGAGATTGAATAAAAGTTTCAGCAGCTATTAAATTTTTTTCGATTTTACTGGAGTTATATGCACCGAAATAGAGTTCTGAAGCAGTAATTACACAAATAGCGATCTCCGTCCAATCTACTTTGTTTACTCTATTTTTAACTGTAGTTTTACCTTTTAACCAATAGATACAAATATCAGTATCAAGTAAATATTTCATAATGCAAATTATGTTAATGTTAAATTGCTATTACGATTATCATAGATTTCCTTGATAATTTCCTCATCGGTTCGTTCGTCTTCCCAAGCACCAAACGTTTCTGCGGCATATTGAGATTTATTTTGCCCAGTAGCTATCATCTCTTGTTGAATAGTTCTTTTAGTGATCGCTTTAATAATTTCTTCTAGTTGCGCTCTAGTCAAGTTACCAATTGTTTGTTCTGAATATGGTTGATTTGTCATGATTTTATACTGGTTTTTATTAAAACTACATTATATGAAACAAGAACATCATCACTATCTTTATATCTTACCAATATCTTTGTCTTGCCACTACTCCCTCATCCTCTAATTACAATTTTCAAAACCAACCTACTTAACAGCAAACAATTTGCTTATATTTAGAAATAGAGTGAAAATATCAGGTGATGAGTATGAGAATCAAGGATAGATTTTTTGGCAAGTTAAAAAAACAACCAGATGACAACGATAATCCACCGACTACAGATATCCAACTATCACCCGCAATTGAAACTTCCTCTGAAGCAAACAAGGGATTTTTTCAGCAAATCTGGAATAAGTTCCGCAAACACTCCCATTCCGAGCAAAAAACTTCACCAGATATGGAATTAACGATGAAAGAGGTAGAAACTACAACTAATAAACAAAGTGATAAAAAAAATAGATTGCAATCGATTATACAAAAAATTTGGCGAAATGATGACGATGTTCCTGCCGAATCACCAACTCAAACTTCTATTGAAGAAGTTAAACCGCACATTAACGAAGAAACACAAACAACAAATCCAAATAAATTAAAAAAGCTTTTTAATCAATTAACTAAAAAAGAAGAAGACGAAATTCAAACAGTAGAAGCTATTGAACAAGTCGATAAAAAGTTAGAAACTGCTAGCAATAGCAATAAAATCAAAAACATATTTCATCAACTGGTAAAATCTGCCAATCCCCAAGATATTCAGAAAATAGCAGCAAAATTACCATCGATGAATCGAGGTCAAATTAAGGAAATTTGGCCGAAAATTCAATCATTATTCCAAATGGCTGTAGATCCAAAAGTCGCTTGGAAATCAAAAGCATTAGCAATTGGTTCGTTACTTTATCTGATTTCGCCTTTCGATGCAATTCCTGATATAATTCCTTTCGTTGGACTCGCCGATGATGCAGCAGTAATTATTTCCGTTGTTTCAACTTTAGCTTTTGAGTTAAGTAAATATGCTAAACAATCAGCGAGTAAAGGAATTGAAGTTGCAGAACAATTAGCCGATATAGAAGTACGGAAATATAACCGCATTGTCAAAATTACTTTGACTGGTAGTATTATCGCTGCTATTTTGGCGATCGCCGTAAAAATTATCCTCAAACATATCTAATGGAGAATTACTTTAATTTATACAGCATCTTCCGGTTAGCACTTTTTGGAACTACTGTTTACGGAAGCATCCAACTAATAACAAATCTGCTGCGATATAAACCCTATTACGACAAAATTCCCAAACCTATAAAGGTTTTTTTGTTTGCGAAAGGAGGGGCTTTATTTGAAAGAAAATTTAAACAGCATCAACAGGATTTTGTTGTAAATGGCTTACTTTTAGCTGTTCTGATCATTTTGAATGTAATATTATTATTCGTTTAAACTTCTGTTCTTTGACAAAGCAGGGCATCCCATAATTCTGCTTTTTCCCGGCGATTATTTGTAAAAAAAAACCTTACTAGACAAGGCAGTGCGTTGCGGTGAATCAGTTGATGGGGTCGGTTTCCGTCCCATCAAACTGATGAACCCGAAGGGAGGCTCCCTCCGTTGTAGCAACTGCCGCGCAGAGAACACAGAGGAAGGAGATTTGATAGAGATGAAGCGTACCAGAGCGGCAAAAAAAAGAGTAGTAATCTAATTATCTAAAATTTAAAACTAGAAATTTTATGGTATATATAAAACACTGCATCTCTACCAGTAAACCGTAGATTAGTTAGAAAGGATGTTTGAACAGTGGGCATATTAGTTGAAAATGTGTGCAAGCAGTTTGATAGTTTCAAAGCCGTGGATAATGTCAGCTTGGAAATCAAAAGCGGTTCATTAGTGGCTTTGTTAGGTCCTTCGGGTTCGGGAAAGTCTACTTTATTGCGACTAATTGCGGGTTTGGAAATGCCAGATAGCGGTAAAATCTGGTTAACTGGTAAAGATGCCACATATCAAAGCGTACAAGAGCGAAATATCGGGTTTGTGTTTCAACATTATGCTTTGTTTAAGCATATGACGGTACGAAAAAATATTGCTTTTGGGTTAGAAATTAGTAAAGCACCAAAGGCAAAAATTAAAGCACGAGTCGAGCAGTTGTTAGATTTAGTCCAATTAAGTGGACTCGGAGACAGGTATCCATCCCAACTTTCTGGGGGACAAAGACAAAGGGTTGCATTAGCAAGAGCTTTAGCGGTGGAACCAAAAGTTTTATTGTTAGACGAACCCTTTGGAGCGCTGGATGCAAAAGTACGTAAAGATTTACGCGCTTGGTTACGACGATTGCATGATGAAGTTCATGTTACCACGGTATTTGTGACTCACGACCAAGAAGAAGCTATGGAAGTCTCCGATCAAGTTGTGGTAATGAATAAAGGTCAGGTAGAACAAATTGGTACACCAGCACAAATTTACGACCATCCCGCTACAGCGTTTGTGATGAGTTTTATTGGTCCTGTGAATATTTTACCAAGTACTTCGGGAATATTTCAAAGCAATGGGTTCGATTCCCCACAATCAGAAATGTTTTTGCGTCCCCAAGATGTAATTATTGAGACTTCCCCCAACGGAACCACAGTTCCGGCTAGAGTCAGTAGATTAATACATTTGGGTTGGGAAATTCAAGCAGAGTTAACTTTAGATGATGGACAAGTCGTAACAGCCCATTTAACACGAGATCGATTTGATGAATTACATTTAGAACCCCAGCAAAAGGTGTATGTAAAACCCAAAGATGCAAAATCTTTTCCGCTTTATTATTCGATTTAATCTTATTTTCAGGGAACAGGGAACAGAAACGGCAAAAAACCCGACTTCTCACCCCACCATAAATTACTCCCCCGAACCGCTTGTAGAGTGCGGCTCATCTCTTTTTACCTCTTTCAAGAAGCGTACTCTGCGTCTCTGCGGTTTTTTTAATCAGTAATCTTCTGCCGGGAAGAGAGTAATTTTAAACTTTAGTATTACTATAAATTACTGGCGGCAGCATTGCTAAAATATTAATACTCAAATCAGGAAACTGCAAAGGCGAAATACTCTCACCTTCCCCTAATATCACTTCACTTTGATAACCATTTTCCGAAGCTTCTCTAAATACATGAAGTTGACGATTAATTACATCTAAAACCCAATAATCAGCAATACCTGCTGCTGCGTAAGCCTTCCCTTTTATTTCACAATCTTTTTTAAAAGTAGTATCCGCAACTTCGATAACTAAATAAACCTCATCAGGTGTAGGATGATGGTCAGCGTAATCTAATTGGTCAATTTTGACAACAGCAATATCAGGCTCTGGTTCTGAATAATTATCTAACTGTATTGGATCTTGAATTGATACCCAAGCCCGATTTTTTAACAGATTTTTGAGTAAATAGTCTGTTCTTCCTACAGCAGAACGATGGGCTGTTCCTATCGCACTCATCCAAATTATTTTCCCTTCTAAAAGCTCAACTCGTTCGTCTTCATCAAAAATACCAGCTTCTGCCATCTTATGGTATTCTTCGACTGTCCATAAACGAAGTTCTATTGTAGTTTCTCTGCTTTGCATGGCTGTGTACGCTGTCTCTACAATTATCTATTGTAGGCAATTGAAACTGTTCTAAATTGCAATTAACAATTACCAATGCCCTATTCCCAATTCCCAAATTAACTCAACTGCGCTACAATTTGATTTTCTAATAACGTTTCACCACTCAATAAATCTTCAACTGTAATTCTTAAAAATCGTTGTTCGTCAACTTCTAAAAAAACTTTTACTCTATCACTTCCTGGAAATCCAGGCGGTGTAAGTTGAGCAATGTTTCTCGCTCCATCGCTATCATTGAGAGCTTTTACTACAGTTGTGCTAGTTTCTACACGACGAGTGATTAAGCGATCGCCATCAAAATAAACTTCGGTTCCACCACTTTGGGTTCCTAATTCTCCGATAATTAATTCTATACTAGGTTGATTTTCTAAGGAAGCACCCAAATATAATTCTACTGGCTTATTCATCGGATAAGGCTGCCCTTCTTTAATGATAGGATGCCAATTGTGGCAATTTTGGCGACGATTCCAATAGCGAATCCCGTAGCTGTGATACAGAAAATCCTTGACTTCTACACCGCTGGCTAATTGTAATGCTCCGTGAGCAATAGCTTCAAAAGCCTGTTGACTACGAATTTTGTCAGCATCAAAGTAATTTTTAATCCATTTCTGCACCGCTGGGATTTGGGAAGTACCCCCGACTAACAATACTGCATTAATATCCGCAATTTCGATTCCTTGACGACGAGCTTGCTGCAATAACTGTGATATTAAATCATCAAGCATTACAAAAAATGAATGTTTTTGCAAAATATTTTCAAATGTATCGCGGTTTAATTCCAACTCATAACTTTCAAATGTTTCATCATTAAAATAAACTTCACTAGCTTGATTTTGGGTAGAAAGCTGGATTTTCAACTTTTCCGCAAGTCTCGTTGTCAAAGGACTAATCGCTAAATCTTGAGTTTTGGCGAAATAATCAGTTAACCAATTATCAATATCTGTACCACCCAGGTTTTGACCAACTTTTGCAAGTACGCGGGCAGTTTTGACCTTTTGTTTGGAGTTTTCAGCTAAGGACTTATTGCCAAATTTCAGCAAAAATCCCAAAGGCTTCTTACTTTCTTGCTGTACGCTTTTATCCAAACGTACCAAAGATAAATCTAAAGTTCCCCCACCAAAATCAACTACTAATAATAAATCTTCTCCAGTTAAACCATAACCTAAAGCCGCCGCTGTCGGTTCATCCAACATCCGCACCTGTTCTATAGACAGCGGTTCACAAACCTTTCCCAACCAGTGACGATAAGCTTCAAAGCTATCCACCGGAACAGTTAACACTAGAGAATCTAAACCACCTTCAACAGAGGATAATTGCTTGATAATTCTTTGTAAAAACCATTCACCGACTTGTTCAAAAGTAATATTACATCCATCCAATTCCGGTAAAAAACCTTGAATATCCGCACCAATTCCCCGTTTAAAGCTGCGAAAAAACCGCGAATCACCTTTAATATCAACACCGCGATCGCGAACTTGTTGTCCAATTAAAACTTGAGCAATTGATGCATCTTCCACATACAGCAAACTAGGAATCAACGGTGGATTCAAACCTTGTTGAATAGATAATTCTGGTATTTTTAAAGTTTCTGGCTGTTGAGTTACCGGGTTCCAACGAGCAATTACAGTATTACTAGTGCCAAAATCGATCGCTATTGCCATTTTGTTACAGGTCAAAGGTTAAAGGATAAAGGTTAAAGGTATAATTTGTAATTAAGTCCTAACTCCCAACTCCTAACTCCTAACTTTCCACCAATTACGTAAATGGTCGATTGCTTCTTCCTTACGCTTGGCTTCGACTTCTATCCAAGGTGCTTGACGATAACAAGCAGGCATATCGGTAATTAAATCGCTATGCTTTCTATCGTTGAAAGCTTGTTGTCCGTTAGAAATATGAACTAACTGCCAATCTGGATTATCCCAAGTTTCTCTTGCAGCATAAAACATTTCGGTAACACTTTGATCATCATAATTATCAAGTTTTTCATGACAAATGTGATGATGAGCATCAAAAACCAAAGGAATTTTAGCATTTTGACAAACTTCTAAAATTTCTTTGGCACTATAAGCATTTTCATCATTTTCTAAAGTCAAACGGCTTTTGATATTTTCCGGTAGCTGTGAAATTACTTCCACTAATTGTTTCCCACGTCCAGATTTCCCACCGTGAATGTTCATCAAAGACCAAGATGAACAAGGTAAACCCAACATATCCATTGTACGAGCGTGACGTTGCAGAATTTTGATGCTGTTTTCTACAACCTGTGGGTTTTCGGAACTCAACACTACAAACTGATCTGGATGCAACACCATTCTCATACCCAATTTTGCCGCTCTACATCCAATTTTGGCTAAATCCCCGCTCATTTCCTCTAATAAATTCTCCCCTATTCCGTCTTCCATATCACACAGAGGAAATAAATTAGAAGTCATTCGATAAAGTTTAATCGAATGGCGATCGCAAAAAGTTAATGCAGTATTCAGCCGTTGTAAATTATCCCTGTAAATCAACTTGAGGGCAATTTTGCGCTCTTTTTCGTCAAACTTGAGATAGTGAGTGCGTGTCATTGTCCGAAAACGCACCTCTTGAGAAGCAGTGATACAAACCAGCCCCAACTCCGGCAAATTCCTTTGATGATTCAATTGTGCTGATGTTGAATTCTTAAGCTGGATTGCGGTCATTTTCTAATTAATATAATCAAATTTCATAACTAGTTCTATTGAACTACTTTACCTCTGTAATCAAAACTACCTGAAGACATAAACATCCTAATTCTAAAGACAGTTATATTTTTAATCCCCGATCAATAAAATTCTTTTAAGAAAATTAAAGTTTTATAAATCACTTGGTCAAAATTGGCACAAAACTACTGAAGCGACTTGCTTATAATCAAAATTGATCAACTCAGTTTGTATTATGCATTAAATGCAATCTGTCAAGCCATAGAAATATTTATTAATATAAAGTCACAGAGTTAAGAATCGTAAAGATGTATGGAGAGATTGGTATTTACTCCTTGCTATTTTTTTACAAAATAGGAAATTATGAATAAGCAGAAATCGCTAAAAACGAAAGGATTGATTGAAAATCTCAAAAATGGGGTTTGGTTGGTTGGCGTATCATGTTGGTTATTTGGGATTACAGATAGAAGTATTGCTTCATTATCAGATGGTTATCTATCGGCACTAGATTTGGTGCAATTGTTTACCGCAGTAACATTTTTTATTGCATGGCTATTTCTCAAGCCATCATCGACAAAGCTGAAGAGTGAAAATATTGAAGGTTAAAGCAACTTAGGGAAAAAAGTATTTGTGATATGTTAAGGTTCTTCTCCAATCGGGGGCTTGGGGGAGAATCCCCCAATCGATTGGTGATGACTGATTAATTGAACCGGATGATTTTATCGGGTTCTAAGGGGTAAATTGAATAATTAGGCATCATCGAGGGCTGCAATTCCGGGTAAAATCTTACCTTCAAGCAATTCCAAACTAGCACCACCTCCGGTAGAAATATGGCTCATTTGGTCAGCTAAGCCAACTTTTTCCACGGCTGCAACAGAGTCACCACCACCGATAATGGTAGTAGCGCCTTGCTTGCTGAGATTTGCTAATGCGCGAGCTACAGCTTCAGTTCCAACCGCGAATTTATCGAATTCAAACACACCCATCGGACCATTCCAAATAACTGATTTACAGTCTGCAAGAGCTTCTTGGAACGTTTTAATGGAATCAGCACCGATATCTAAACCCATCCAACCATCGGGGATATTATCGATACTGACAGTTTGGGAATTAGCATCAGGTGCAAAATTATCTGCTACAACGACATCTGTAGGCAACAAAAATTCGACACCTTTTTCTTTGGCTTTTGCTTCCAACGTTTTTGCTAATTCGATCTTGTCTTCTTCAACTAAAGACTTACCAACATTTAAACCACGGGCTTTGTAGAATGTAAAAATCATTCCACCACCGATGATTAATTTGTCGCATTTATCGAGTAGAGTTTCAATCACACCGATTTTGCTAGAAACCTTAGAACCACCGATAATTGCTGCTAAAGGAGGTCGGGGATTTTCGATGGCGTTTTGTAAATACTCTAATTCCTTCTCAATTAAATATCCAGCAATAGAAGGACTCAAATAATGAGTGACACCTTCAGTAGAAGCATGAGCGCGGTGTGCAGTACCAAAAGCATCATTTACATACAAATCAGCATTTGCAGCTAATTTTTTGGCAAATTCGGGGTCATTATCCTCTTCCTCACTGTGGAAGCGGACGTTTTCTAATAATAGTACGCCTCCGTTTTGTAATCCCCCGACTTTGTTTGTCACCTCATCACCAATACAGTCATCGCACTTGATAACTTCTTTACCCAACAACTCAGAAAGACGTTTTGCGACAGGAGTTAACCGTAGTTTATCTTTAACCTCACCCTTTGGTCTGCCAAAATGGCTAGTTAGAATCACCTTGGCTTCCTTGCTAATCAAATCTTGAATTGTGGGGAGAGCAGCGCGGATACGGGTATCATCCGTAATATTGCCTGCATCATCCAAAGGAACGTTAAAATCAACTCGTACCAAAGCACGTTTACCTTGCAAATCACTTTTAGACAAATTTGCTAAAGTTTTTTTGGACATAATTAAACTCTCCCGATCGCCTTTTTGTTAATGTGATTGAAAATAGGACTATCAAGATTTTACAGAGTTACGGGTCAGAGGTGAAATATGTTTAAAACAGTTCTTTTTTCAGTAGATCAAAGTCGGGAAGCACGAGAAGCAGCAGAGGTAGTTGCCTCTATTGTGCAAAAGTACCAAAGCAACCTGATATTGCTGAGCGTAGTCGAAGAAACTACCCCCGAAGAATCCCCCCAGGATGATGCGATGAAGTCAGTAAAAAAGGTTGAGCAATTACTCAAAGATGCTCAAGCATTCTTTTCTGCTCAAGGCATAGAAGCCAAAATTTTAGATAAAATTGGTAAACCAGCCTTTGTCATTTGCGATGTTGCCGATGAAATGAAAGTGAATTTGATCATCATGGGCTGTCGCGGATTGGGATTAACCGATGAAGGTTCCCACGATAGCGTTACCAATCGCGTGATTAATCTGTCTCCTTGTCCGGTGTTGATTGTACCTTAACAAATATCGGAGTTAAGATTTGTGAAATCCTTTTGATGCAATTTCAGTTTTTTAAGCTGAATTACTTAATGATTATTAATAACCGGAATTAATTTTTAACACAATTAATTAATAATTAATCCACGGTTTTCTCATGTAAAGATTTTTTCATATCGAGAGAACTATTTAATTCTGATGAACCATTTTCCGGAATCGATATTTGGATAGTTCTCAGTAACAAGTAATTTAGAATTGTCCGAATCAGAATAATTGCAGCTAATCGTCCAATATCCTCCCAATTGGGGGTTATGGTAGTTCTGAGAATAGAACCACCAATTAAAAAGTTTAATCCCAAGGAAAAGGAATAACCCATCTGCAAGCGGCTTTCCTGAAAGGTTTTAGCAGAAGCTGAAAAAGATAAAGCATTCCGCAAAAAGATAATTAAACCTTTGAGAAGACCAATAGAAATCACGAATAAGGCTAATAATTGACAAATATGTATTGCAATAGTACTGAGATTTTTGACTAAAAGTTCCATATAGGGAATTGGTAATGGGTAATTGGTAATGGGTAATGGGTAATTGGTAATTGGTAATTGGTAATGGGTAATTGGTAATTGGTAATTGGTAATGGGTAATTAAATCCGTGAAATCAGTGCAATCCTTTTCAATCCGTGGTCAGTTTTTCAAATAATTCTGCTAACACGACATTAGAGAATAAAAATCCATCGGGATCATGTAATCGTAATCTTCCATCGATCAATTGCACCCAACCTCGATCGCAATAAGGTTGTAATACTTGTAAAATTTGTGCAGTTTTATCTTCACCAAATTGTTCTGTTAATACTTGCAAATTCACTCCTTCAGCTAAACGTAATCCCAACATTAAGGTTTCTAATAAAACTTCATGGGGCGTTGTAACTTGGCAATCGATTATACTTCCACCATTTACCCAAGCATAATATTCTTTGGTTTTGCGGGGACGAGTAAAGCGTTTCCCCATAACATTACTCGCTGCACCCATTCCAAAACCGTAATAAGAATTATTTTCCCAATAAACTCGATTGTGACGACATTGATATCCTGGTTTAGCGTAGTTAGAAATTTCATAATGTTCATAACCTGCTGACGTTAAAATGTCTTGTGCCATCCGGTACATTTTTACTGTTGTTTCATCCGTGGGTAAAGGGCGATCCCCCGGTTTGTAGTAACGTCCGAAAGCAGTACCAGGCTCGATTGTCAGGTCATATATAGATATGTGTGTAGGTGCAATTTTAACTGATGCAAATAATGATTCTTCCCATATATCTAAGGTCTGATGCGGTAAACCAGAAATTAGGTCTATGCTAAAGTTAATTACACCAGCTTGATAAATTACATCAACAGCAGTAAAGATATCCGAAACGGTGTGATAGCGTCCGGCATATTGCAATAATTTTTCTTGAAAAGCTTGTAGCCCTAAACTGAAGCGATTTACACCTGCATTTATATATCCTTGTAAATGAGATGAGTCAAAAGTACCTGGATCAATTTCCATTGAGATTTCAGCCGAACTGTCAATACCAAACTTCCCATCTAAAACTTCTAATATTTTTTGTAATTGTTGGGTAGAAAGTA
Organism: Plectonema cf. radiosum LEGE 06105; assembly: GCF_015207665.1. Classification (GTDB taxonomy): domain Bacteria; phylum Cyanobacteriota; class Cyanobacteriia; order Cyanobacteriales; family Nostocaceae; genus Rivularia; species Rivularia radiosa_A. Next base: position 27,896 of record NZ_JADEWL010000058.1, on the reverse strand, counting down.
ACGAAGGAGTACCACCACCAAAAAAAATTGTTTCTAAAGGTTTATTAAGTTTACTATCCGTAGGGGTTTTAGCAATTTCTTGACATAAAACTTCAACATATTGAAAAATTGAGCCGGATGTTTCACCCCTGATGGTGTTTCCTACCACATATATGGGAAAATCACAGTAAAAGCAGCGTCGTCTGCAAAAAGGAATGTGTATGTAGGCAGCATTAGGGAATCGAGAACTCACTGAACTAATAAGTTTATGGGGCATTATGAAAAACAGTTTAACTTAGATTACAAATTAATAATAAATAGTAAAAAATCATGAAAAATTTACATTTTTGTCCGATTTTATAACAAAAATACCATAATAAAGAAGCTGAAAATATTTGGTTATAATAATTGCAGACCCTTTATCCCAAACAATCACGGATAACTGCAAATATTTTTAAGATTTTTAACCCGGTTATATAAAAAATTACTTGATCTAATCAGGTAATGCAGTTGCAGGAAAACAATACAATCATGTTTGACGCTATTATTATTTTCTCATTCGTCTTAGCAGCAACGGGGATAGGTTATTACAGCACCGATTTATTACCCCACGGGACATTAGACAGTGTAACTAATCTAGAAGCTTTACGCTTCGTTGTTGCAGCTTTTGCAGCCATCATTGGTGGTGCTGTTGGACTCCGAGTCCAAACCGGATATCGTCGCTTGGAATCACAAGTCCGAGAATTACCCCTGGAAGTTATTTTGACACGTTCAATTGGTTTAGTAATTGGATTGTTGGTAGCTAACTTAATGTTGGCTCCTCTATTCTTACTACCAATTCCCGATGATTTTAGCTTTATCAAGCCATTAGTCGCTGTTATGGGTAGTATAACTTTGGCGTATAGTGGCATGAATTTAGCAGATACCCATGGACGCGGTTTATTAAGATTAATTAATCCTAATACATTAGAAACGATGGTAGCAGAAGGAACTTTAAAACCTGCTTCTACTAAAGTTTTAGATACTAGCTGCATTATTGATGGTCGCATTGAAACGCTCCTAGAAACCGGCTTTCTGGAAGGACAACTTCTCGTACCGCAATTTATTTTATTAGAGTTACAACAAGTAGCTGATGCTAGTAAAGATCAAAAGCGGGTAAGAGGAAGACGGGGGTTAGAAATTCTTAACCGAATTCAAACGGCTTATCCCGAACGTATTGTAATTAATTCAGTTGATTATGATGATATTTCGACAGTAGACGCGAAGTTAGTCAAATTTACTCAAGAAATCAACGCGACTCTCTTAACTAACGATTACAATTTATCAAAAGTTGCTAGCGTACAGAAAGTATCTGTTTTAAATGTAAATGATTTGGTAAATGCAGTACGACCGAATTATTTACCGGGTGATAATATCGATTTGAAAATACTCAAAGAAGGTAAAGAACCCAGTCAAGGTATCGGCTATTTAGACGACGGTACGATGGTAGTGGTTGAAGAAGGGAGTCCTTTTGTTGGTGGTGAAGTGCGAGTTGTAGTTACCAGTTCATTGCAGACTTCAGCCGGTAGAATGATTTTTGCAAAACCCCAAGCTTCTGCATTTGCGTAAGTTTTTGGAGTATGTCTAAATCCAGTAAAACTAATGCAATCGATGCGGTTTAATTAACTGCATCGATTATTTTTGTGTTAAAAATCAGCTTGAGAAGTCGGGTTTTTATAAAAGTTTGTCCGGTATGATATAGCAAATTTCAGTTGAGTCCAATACACTAAAACCTCACCCCCTTCCCCTCTCCTTAATAAGGCAGAGGGGTGCCCAGAGGGCGAGGTGAGGTCAAATTTGTATTGCACCCAAGTGAAAACCGCCATAGATACTAAAACCTCACCCCCTTCCCCTCTCCTTAATAAGGCAGAGGGGTGCCCAGAGGGCGAGGTGAGGTCAAATTTGTATTGCACCCAAGTGAAAACCGCCATAGATAATTATGGCAAACCCGACTGATGATTATTGTTAATTGATAACCGTTCACTGATAACTGATAACTGATAACTGATAAAAGTCCAATACACTAAAACCTCACCCCCTTCCCCTCTCCTTAATAAGGCAGAGGGGTGCCCAGAGGGCGAGGTGAGGTCAAATTTGTATTGCACCCAAGTGAAAACCGCCATAGATAATTATGGCAAACCCGACTGATGATTATTGTTAATTGATAACCGTTCACTGATAACTGATAACTGATAACTGATAAAAGTCCAATACACTAAAACCTCACCCCCTTCCCCTCTCCTTAATAAGGCAGAGGGGTGCCCAGAGGGCGAGGTGAGGTCAAATTTGTATTGCACCCAAGTGAAAACCGCCATAGATAATTATGGCAAACCCGACTGATGATTATTGTTAATTGATAACCGTTCACTGATAACTGATAACTGATAAATGTCACGTTCCTTACGTAATAAACTTTGCTCCCTATGTGGTAAATCTTCATTTATATTGTACAGAGTAAAGTATTATGAAAATGGCGATTGGGTTTTTGTATGTCCCCAATGTTGGGAAAAAGTTAGTCAAAATAATCCATTTTACGTTTATGGTGGAACTTGGAAAGCAAAGAAAAAGTAATATTAAAAAGTCAGTAGAACGAAAGTGATGAAAAAAAAATCTGCGTTCCTCTGCGCTTATTTTTGCGTTCCTCTGCGTTCAAAATATATAATTTCGATGCTAACGGATTTGATATTAATTATGAATAATAACGAGTTTGATATTCCAAAAAAATTGAAATCCCTTTCTCAAAATTTAGTATGGATGAGCGAATCAGATTATCCTTTTGATGTTTTTATATGGTCTAATCAAGAATTAAAAGAATTTAATACCCATAATTTACTAGAAAAAACGAATCATTCCTTAAAAGCTCCTGTCAAAATACTACAGATAGATAATTTTTTTCAGTCAGCTACAACTGAAAAAGACTGGTACGACGATGAGGAAAGAGAAACAGCAAAAAAATATCAAACTCTTTTAGAAACTTTAAAGCAAAATTTAGACCATATCCAAGTTTACAAAATAGGTGAAGTTGAAATCGATGTTTACATCGTTGGTCAACTAAAATCAGGAGATTGGGTCGGTTTGTCAACAAAAACTGTCGAAACTTAATAATTAGTTGATGATGGATGAGGGATAGTTGATAGTTGAATATCACAGAAATTGGGTTTTTAAGGTAAATATCTGTACTAACAGACAATGATTATAAAAACCCGACTTCTAACCCTACCGAACATTACTGCGATCAACTCGACTTTCAATTACCTGCTGAACCGATTCTGGAACTCGGTCGAGGAAATTGTAACCTGTTTTTGCTTCGAGTTGATCAACTGAGAGTAGATATTTTTTCCAATCATTACCTGTATTTTTACGATTGGTAATATTTACAGCAATAACTCTAGTATTTTCAGATATCGTTCCTATATCTTGTCCCGGTTGATCCAAAACCACAATCACTTTCCAAGTTGATGCGGGTGCAGTCACTTGCTTAGTTCTACCAATTTTTTTAGAACTTCCATCAACACCAGCAATAATATAAAGTTCTTTACCTTGTTTTACCAAATACCGACAGTATTCTTCTAGTTCTCGCCAGGCACCCCGGTTGTTCTCAGGAGTTTGCGGAACAATGTTAGTCATTAAGAAAGTAGCTAAATTATCTTCTACATTGGCTGTTCTATCAGCAGAAGCAACCATATGACCTCGGTCATAGCCGCTACCAGTATAATCGTTAGGTTTTACGCGATACCAGTTTTCTGGTAGAGAATCATCGGGACGAAAATCATCTTGACGTTGAATATTACCCAACCAACTTTGATTTAGTTGCCAAGCGACCCAATTTGGTGTACCTCTTTCCCGATTGTATGATAAAGCGTATTGGGGTTTTATGATGAGATAATTATCAGGATTTTCTCCTGCATTACTGGGATTACCCATTGTTAAATGAGGACTAACTGGTTGTGTTAACAGCAGTTGACAACCAGCAATTAGAATTGATACGAATACGGGAATAACAAAAAATAGTTTTCCTTTCACAGATCACTTGAGGAGGAGAGTTAGGAGTTAGGGGTTAGGAGTTAGGAGTTAGGAGTTAGGGGTTAGGAGTTAGGAGTAGCTCTGTCAACTGTCAACTGTGTAAATAAATCAAGAATCTTGTAATGTAGTTTTAGAAACGATTCTGGTTTTTTTACGGTCTGCTTCTGATAGTTCTTCTCCAGATTGTAAGCGGGTAGCATTCGTTTGTAAAACTGTTGCTGCACTATTATCTCCCATTTGCAAAGCTGTTTTGGCTGCGGTTTGCAACATGGTGGCTGCACCAGCGCGATCGCCTTGTTGTAGTTTGGCTTCTGCAAGCTGGGTTTGCCGATACTTGGCTAATGCTAAAATATGGGGTTGAACTTTGGGATTGACTACAGGTTGGTATGATTGAACTACATGAGTTTCTACAGGGATAGTTTCCGAAAGTAACCCTGTCATATTACTTGCTGGGTCATCGTAACGAACCTGTAATTGAGCAATAGTATGGGTACCTTCGGGTAACTGTCCTAAATAAATATTTGCTAAAACTGTTCTTTGACTATCCTTCATTAAGTCACCCAAACGCACGCTAAAACGTCCGTCTGCTTCCTGTTGTACTGGTAATTCAATAGTATCAGGAAATACTTGGGCAACTGGTTTAAGTTCTGCTAATCGTATTTTGGGCATGAGAGAAAATAGTAGATAAGCATTGGTTAAACCGACGGTTTGAATACGGCTAAAAAGCTGATTAAACTTATTTTCGGCTTCCTCTGGTTGTTCGATATGGGACAAACTACCACCACCAGCATCAGCAATTTGTTCGAGAACATCTTGGTTCCAATTATCGCCAAATCCTAGAGAATTCAGGGTTAGACTGTAATCTACAGCCAATTGAGCGAATTTGAGACAGCGATTATTGTCACCGTGTTCGTTTTCACCATCAGTTAATAAAAAAGCTTGAGAAATTGTTTCCTTTTTACCCTTTGCTAATTCCTCAATTCCCAAACGCAAACCTTCATCAATGGAAGTTCCACCATCAGCACTGAGACGATTTATTTTTTGTTTGATACCTTCTCTATCTTCAATTACCTGATTGGGAACCAGTACCTTAGCCCGATGATCGAAAACTATAATACTAAGGCGATCGCCATTTTTGAGTCGATCAACAATACGGTTTGCGGCTTTTTTGACAGTTTCCAGGGGACGACCGTTCATGGAACCGCTATGGTCTAGAATCAAACATAAGTTGAGGGGAACGTTGCGATCGAAGTTTTCTACCTGAGCAGTCAGAGAAACTGCCAACTGACGTTGAGAGCTTGATTGGTTTGCATCTAGATTGCGATCATTTAGTTCGGGCAACAAGCTAACTTTCATATTGGTTGCGGTTCCTTTCACGGAATATACATTATATATAAACAACTCCAGAATGCAGTTGATTCCAAAAAGGAAAACTCCTGCATGAGTTCAATATCTTAAATGATATTCATAATCTTACTTACTTAAAAATTAAATTAAGAGCAATTTGTACAGTTGGTTGATATTTGATTTTTTTGATGCAATCAATTGTATTCCTGCTAACTTTAAGGTGAGTTAGATGTTCACGAATTCGATTGCTGCTTAAATCATCAGGAAACTGTAGTGGGGTTAGGAGTTGGGTTTTTACCAGAATTGTCTGTTATTACAGAGATTTATCCTAAAAACCCGACTTCTGTGATAGTTGTCGAATTGACAATTATGTATCGCTTTGAGTTTTCGCCGATAATCTAATATTTACCTCAGACAAATTACAAATTATAGAAAAGAAAATAAAAAGCGAGAAATCCACACCTCCACAGTCCCTTGCATCGCGTTAATATGTACTACAGTTAACAGCATTATTCAGGCAACAGTTGAAAAATGGAAAATTCCCCCATCAAGGCTGTGCAAGCGCCTTATTACGGCGGAGATAGCTTTACTCGCACACCACCGCCGGATTTACCTTCTTTACTATTGAAAGAACGCATCGTGTATCTTGGGATGCCTCTGGTGCCTGCGGTTACGGAACTTATCATTGCCGAACTGCTTTATTTACAGTCAGATGACCCAGAAAAACCGATTAAAATTTATATCAATTCTACTGGTACTTCTAGTTACGGTGGCGACCCCGTTGGCTTTGAAACTGAAGCTTTTGCTATCTACGATACGATTAAATATATTAAGCCTCCCATTCACACCATTTGTATTGGTTCGGCAATGGGAATGGCTGCAATGCTCTTAAGTGCTGGTTCTAAAGGTTGTCGCGCTAGCTTACCTCACTCTACGATTATTCTGCATCAGCCAAAAAGCTATGCCCAAGGTCAAGCAACGGATATTCAAATCCGAGCTAAAGAAGTTTTGGCAAATAAGCGGACAATGTTAGATATTCTTTCTCGTAATACCGGGCAAACTACTGAAAGAATTGAGAAGGATATGGACCGCTTATTTTACCTGACACCTCAAGCTGCTGTGGAATACGGCTTGATTGACCGGGTGTTTGAAAAAGAAGAACTTGCCCATCCCGTAGCCGCTAGCATCCTTTAATAATAGGTTTGCATATCGTAATCGGACTAATTACTCACCGAAACAATTTTAGATTTTAGATCAAAGGATTTTGGATTGAATTATTCACGGTTTCAAACAATTCAGTTTTAATTATGGCTCCGCATAAATGTAAATGTAAAATCCAAAATCTAAAATCCAAAATTGATTGCTCATTCCCAGTAAATTATAAAACGGAGTTATAGAATTATGCCTATTGGCGTGCCAAAAGTTCCCTACCGGATGCCGGGGGAACAATATACACAGTGGATTGATATTTACAATCGTCTTTACCGCGAACGGATTATTTTTCTGCCGCGAGATATTGATGACGAACTCGCTAACCAAATTGTAGCGGTGATGCTATACCTTGATTCGGATGACCCAGGTAAAGATATTTATTTATACATCAATTCACCTGGTGGAATGGTCACTTCTGGATTGATGATTTTTGACACAATGCAGCACATCAAGTCGGATGTGGTGACAATTTGTGTGGGTTTAGCTGCTTCAATGGGTTCGTTCTTGCTTGCTGGTGGAACCAAAGGTAAGCGATTGGCTTTACCTCATTCGCGGATTATGATTCACCAACCTTCCGGGGGCGCTCGCGGACAAGCAACCGACATTGAAATTGAAGCCAGGGAAATTCTGCGGATTCGTCATCAGCTAAACGGCATTTATGCTAAGAATACTGGTAAATCAATCGAAAAAATTGAAAAAGACATGGATCGTGACTTTTTCATGTCCGCCGAAGAAGCCAAAGAATATGGTTTGATTGACAAAGTAATTGAAGAGCGACCTGTTTAGTGGAATGGGTAATAGGTAATAGGTAATGGGTAATGGGTAATGGGGGTAGACATAATTCTTAAGTTTTAATTGAGCCCTAATTTTTAACTCTTCTCAATTCATAAGTACTTACTTCTTACCTTTATCTGGAAGGTATCCCAATTACCAATTACCAATTACCAATTACCATTCCCCATCAAGATGTACGTTATGAACTTTAAATTGGAACTTTAGTCTTTATCATTAGTAGCTTCAGCTTATTGCTGTAAACATACTATAATCAATCACTTACTTTAATGATTAGGTAAGTTGAATCACTGTTAAAAGTGCGCTCCGGATAGCTCGAAATGGATCTTTTAGATTGCTACCGTTTACTGGGTTTAAGATCGGGAGCTTCTTTTCCCGACATCAAATCGTCTTACCGCCGACTGGCGCAGCAATATCATCCGGATATTAATCCCAATGATGAAAGGGCTAAGGAAAAGTTTATTGCCTTAACTGAGGCATACAAATTGTTATTGCAATGTATACCGCCCCAAGAACAAAGTTCCTATCAAAAAACCTCGCCAGCTGTTGAAACGCTACAAAAAAAATCAGATCGGGTGAAGGAGACACCGCAGCACAGTTCGCATTCACAACCATTGCGATCGCCATCCCAACAGCCGAAACCAAAACCCCCCCAAATTGAAGAAATTGAGCGACGTTTGAAGTGGAAAACCTACGAACAGCTACAGCAGTTTTTGAAGGAAAGACGTTTCCCGCAAGCTATTGCGCTCGCGGAAGCTTTGGTGGAACGTTTGCCTAATGATGCTGAAGTACGACAATGGTTAGCCATATCATATCAACTTTGGGGAAGGGCGTTAATTGCGGAAAAACAGTTGCTTAAGGCAAGAATTTACCTGAAAAAAGCTTTGAAGACCGACCCTAAGAATAAGTCTTTGATTAACGAGGTACAGCGCGATTTTATGAAGTTAGAGCAGGTTTTTTGAGACTTGTTTAATAGTTATAGGACAAAGATTTCCCGACATACGGAAACTTCTATTCAAAGACACATAAAAGTGCAAGCGAAAAGAAGTCCTTTTGACGGAGATTGGGGTTGGCGACAACCTCGTTGAGTTTAATCAAATCTTGCACCAGTTTCAACAACAGTTTCCGGCTCTTGTTCTGGTTCCCCGGCTGACTCCGGGAACTAGGTATTCTTCCCCGCTCCCTACTCCCTATTCCCTGCAAAAACGCGCAAAATGTGCTAAAATTGTACCAAATAATGGCGATTATTCAAGCATCATTTGGAATAATTTGGCTTTTTTTCGATTTTAAGCCCTAAAATTTGCGATTTTTGGAGTTTTTTCGGTTATGACAACCTCTCAGGAGCGGATAATCCCGACGGATCTGCGAAACGAGATGTCCAGGTCTTATCTGGAATATGCGATGAGCGTGATTGTCGGTCGCGCTTTGCCAGATGCCAGGGATGGTCTGAAGCCTGTGCATCGTCGCATTCTTTACGCTATGCACGAGTTGGGGTTGACGGCAGACCGCCCTTTCCGTAAGTGCGCCCGTGTTGTGGGGGAGGTGTTGGGTAAGTACCACCCCCACGGTGATACGGCTGTTTACGATGCTTTGGTGCGGATGGCGCAAAGTTTTTCGATGAGGTCGCCTTTAATTTCGGGGCATGGTAATTTCGGAAGTGTTGATAACGACCCTCCGGCGGCTATGCGTTACACTGAATGCCGCCTACAATCTTTAACTACTGACGCTCTACTGCAAGATATCGAATCGGAAACTGTCGATTTTGCCGATAACTTCGACGGTTCACAACAGGAACCTACGGTTTTACCAGCAAGGCTACCGCAGTTACTATTAAATGGTTCTTCTGGGATTGCGGTGGGGATGGCGACTAATATCCCGCCTCATAATTTGGGAGAATTGATCGACGGATTAGTATCCCTAATTCATAATCCGGAAATTACCGATCTTGAATTAAATAAATATATTCAAGGCCCCGATTTCCCGACGGGTGCTGAAATCCTCGGTACTTCAGGGATTAAGGAAGCTTACACTACCGGGCGCGGTTCGATTACCATGCGCGGAGTAGCGAGTATTGAGACTCTTCAACAGCGGGGAAGACAGGAAAAAGAAGCAATCATTATCACCGAGTTGCCTTATCAAACTAATAAAGCGGCATTAATTGAAAAAATTGCCGAGTTAGTTAACGATAAACGCATTGACGGGATTTCTGATATCCGGGATGAGAGCGATCGCGATGGGATGCGAGTTGTTATAGAACTCAAGCGCGATGCTTATCCCCGCGTGGTTTTAAATAATTTATACAAGTTAACGCCACTGCAAGCGAATTTTGGTGCAAATATGCTTGCGTTAGTAAATGGAGAACCCATTTTACTAACATTGAAGCGGTTTTTGCAGGTTTTCTTAGATTTCCGCATTGAGTCGATTACCAGACGCACACGCTATGAGTTGCGGAAAGCGGAAGAAAGAGACCATATTTTACAAGGTTTGTTAATCGCGCAGTCCCATTTAGACCAGATTATTGCCTTGATTCGTCATGCTGCGGATGCACCGACGGCGAAGGGAGAATTAATTAGTAACTATGGATTATCGGAAGCGCAAGCCGACGCAATCTTACAAATGCAGTTACGCCGTTTGACAGCTTTGGAAGCTGATAAAATTCGTTTAGAACACGATTCTTTACAGGCTCAAATAACTGATTTACAAGATATTCTGGCTCGCAGAGAACGAATATTAGAAATTATTGAAACCGAAGTTAAGCAATTAAGAGAAAAACACGCTACACCCCGCCGCACGGTAATTACCCACAAGGAAGGGGATTTAGATGATATAGACTTAATTGCCAATGAAAAAGCGATAATTTTACTGACTCAGCAAGGTTATATCAAACGGATGCCGGTTAATACCTTTGAAGCGCAAAGCCGTGCTACCAGAGGTAAAGCCGCAGCTAAAGTTAAAGATGATGACAACATTGAGCATTTCTTAACTTGTTGCGACCATGATAGTATTTTATTCTTCAGCGAACGTGGTGTAGTTTATTGCTTGAGGGCTTATCAATTACCCTTGGGTTCCCGCACCAGTAGGGGTACACCCATAGTACAAATGCTACCGATTCCTAGAGAAGAAAAAATTACCTCGATTGTACCCGTCAGCGAATTTAGCCAAGATGAATATTTGGTAATGCTCACTAAGGGTGGCTATATCAAGAAAACTGCCTTAGCTGCCTTTAGTCATATTCGAGCCAACGGTTTGATTGCCATTTCCTTAGAAGAAGGGGATGAATTGCGCTGGGTACGTCGTGCGAAAGCAGAAGATAGTGTAATTATCGGTTCTCGCATGGGTATGGCGATTCATTTCCGCTGCACTCACTCACAATTACGTCCTTTGGGTAGAGCGACTCGTGGAGTAAAAGCCATGAAGTTGCGTAAAGGTGGCGACGAATTGGTAGGAATGGATGTTCTTCCAGCAGATATTCTGAATAACATCGCACCAGCAATAGAAGCTGAAACCGAAGCCATTGAAGTTGAAGCAACCGAAATTGAAGCAATTGAAACCGAAACAACTGAAATCGAAGATGCAGATAATCCTGAAGCTGTAGAAATTGCGGATAATAGTAATTCCGGGCTTTGGGTATTAGTTATTACTACGGGAGGATATGGAAAACGGGTACCAGTAGCCCAATTCCGCTTGCAAAATCGCGCCGGACAAGGTTTAATGGCAACCAAGTTCAAAAACCGTAAAACTCAAGACCATTTAGCAACTTTACGCATTGTTAGTGAAGAAAATGAAATTATGATGGTCACGAGTCGCGGTATCATTATCCGGCAGGCAGTAAATGCCATTTCCATCCAATCACGTTCTGCTACTGGAGTAAGGGTACAGCGTCTTGATGATGAAGATTTTATTAACGGAGTTGCAGTAGTTCCCGCTGATAATAGTGAAGAATCAGAAGAATTATCTGATGGAGATGCTGTAGAAGTGACCGATACAATTGTTATAGAACCAGCAGATCATGTTGTAGAAACGGAAGAATAAATCAAATTTTGGTAATGTATTAACCATTAATGTAGAGACGCAAGGGTATCGCGTCTCTACAACTGTTTTGATATGTAATTAATTATGAAATCTAATATTTTTACCAAATTCATAACTCGCAACTCAAAACCAATAATTGCTTTAACAAGTGGGATTGTAATGGGGTTAACCGTCGCTCCTGTGGGTGCTTGGTTTTTAGCATGGTTTGCTTTGATTCCCCTATGGATAATAGTCGTAACCCCAAAACATAAAACTCTCTCTCCCTCTCTCTTATGGGGTTTGGGTTATCACGGAACCGCTTTGTATTGGATTACGGGACTTCATCCTTTGACTTGGTTGGGTGTTCCGTGGTTGGGAAGCATCGCCATAGCTTTATTTGCTTGGTTGTTTATCTCCTTTTGGGGAGGTTTATTAGTTATACTTTGGTCTAAATTACTCAGGATATTTTCAACTCAAAATAGTTTGATTCGCGTTCTGATTGGTACAGCTATTTGGTGTGCTTTAGAAAGAGTTTGGAGTGCCGGACCTTTGTGGTGGAGTTCGCTTTCTTACACACAATCACCGCATAATTTAGTAATTTTACATTTGGGTCAAATTTCCGGACCAACAGCGGTAACGGCGGTAATAGTTGCGGTTAATGGGTTGTTAGCAGAAGCTTTAATTGCTCGCTTTTCCGTTGTAGATTATGGTAAAAAAAATAAAATACCAGTATTAGAAGAAACTAAAAGTCAAAATATCAAAAGTTTTCAGCAATTGGGAATAATTGCGATCGCGCTATTTATCTTTTCTCATTTAATCGGTTTTGGCTTGTATTCTCGTCCCCTTTCCCAACCGTCGGCAACTGCTTTAAAAGTAGGAATTGTTCAGGGAAATATTCCCAATCGAATCAAATTTAAATCCCAAGGGAACCAGCGCATCATCAAAAATTATACCGAGGGTTACTTGGATTTAGTTGATCGAGGTGTAGAAGCAGTTTTAACTCCAGAAGGTGCGTTACCTTTTTTTGAAGATGAGATTATTCAAAGTCCGTTGATTACAGCAGTGCGAGAAAAAGGCGTTTTAGCTTGGGTTGGAGGTTATAAACGTCAGGGAAAAGGTAGATATACCAATAGTTTATTTACTTTTACAGGTGAAGGTGAAATTTATAGCCATTACGATAAAGAAAAACTGGTACCTTTAGGAGAATACATTCCTTTTGAAAATATTTTAGGCGGTATTATTAATCGATTATCTCCCATAACCGCAAGACAAATACCAGGAAAATCAAACCAGATTGTGGAAACACCTTTTGGTAGAGCTATCGTTGGGATTTGTTACGGATCAGCCTTTGCGGAACAATTTCGTAATCAAACCCAGAAGGGTGGAGAGTTTATTCTCACAGCTTCTAATAACGACCCTTATAGTGCAGCAATGCAATTTCAGCATCATGCTCAGGATACCATGCGAGCCATTGAAAATGATAGATGGGCAGCAAGAGCTACTAATACAGGATATTCAGCATTTGTCAATCCCCACGGGAGAACATTGTGGATATCGGGACATAATACTTACGAAACCCACGCAGAAACTATTTATCGACGAAAAACCCAAACTTTATATGTACGTTGGGGTGATTGGTTATGTTGGGTTTTATTAGGATTGGGTATGGGAAATTGGGCATGGGGTATAGGATATCACATTCTTATGCAAAAACTTTGATCTAAACTTGTTCCTTGACCATATGAATTCGTAATTCGTAATTAATTCGGTTTCAAGCCCCTAACTTTAGTTAAGTGGGTATGCCTTCATTATTTGTGTCCTAAGCGTTTACGAAGTGAGATATTACCTGGTTGGAAAATTATTGCCTCCTATGCTTATACCGATGCAGAAGTCACCAAAGATAACGCTACTCCCATTGGCAATCAATTAGACAATGTACCATTTAATCAAGCTAGCCTTTGGACAACCGATGAAATTCAGAAAGGTAATTTAAGAGGCTTAGGGTTTGGCTTAGGACTGTTTTATATCGGCGAAAGACAGGGCGATCTCGCAAATTCCTTTGAACTACCCAGTCACTTACGTACCGACGCGGCGATTTATTACCGTAGAGATGGTTTTAAAGCGGCTGTTAACATTCGCAACCTGTTTGATATAGACTATAGCAGCTATTCCTTTGGTAGAACCTTCATTCAGAGGGGTGCGCCACTTACCATTACTGGTTCTATTGGTTGGACATTTTAATTGTTTGGCACTCAAGTTAGGCACTCAGTTAGTAGGTTGGGTTAGACGCACGAAGAAATATCATTTTCACGAAAAATTGAATTTGCGTCGTAACCCAACATATTTTGTGTGAATAAAAGATTAGGGATATATTAGATATCTCCGGAAAACATTTATATGGTTTCAAATTTACGCAAATACCTAACCCCCCTACCCTCTTCCCTACGTTCGCGCAAGCGTGTCCCTAGCTTGTAGGTTGGGTGAAAGCTTTGCGGAACCGAACAAAACTGACTAAGCACACCAATAAACTTTCAACCACCCTAAATTAAAGTAAGTATTCTACCCTTGTGAGTGGAACAGCTCCCGTACGATCGCCATTATTATTAAAGCCAGAAAAGGGCGATCGCCCCATGGAGGCATTATTTATTTAGGGAAGAAGCGATACCTTCAGTAAGCTCTCAAGCACATCTTACTCAGGGACTTTCACGAAAGCCGCAATTTCATCTCCCAACCGAACAAAATCTTTAGGATTGAGCGTAACAAGATAATCCACACCAACCTTCAAAGCAGCCTGAGCGATTACTACGTCAAACATACCACCACCAGCCAGCTTGAGAACTGCCATTCGCGCGATCGCCCTCTTTTATTCCCTCTTCCTTAATTTCTTGCTAAACCCGCTGTCTCTCGAAAATTCCCCACTGAATCACTTAGAATATATCAACAAACGTATGATTTACAAAAATAACACTATGAGCAGTAACCTTTTAAAACGCATTACCTACAATCCCGAAATTTGTCACGGCAAGCCTTGTATAAGAGGACTTCGTTATCCTGTAGAATTGATTCTGGAATTACTTAGCGCAGGCATGACACCAGATGAAATCTTAGCAGATTATGACGATTTAGAGCGGGAAGATATTTTTGCGGCTCTGCAATTTGCTGTGCGTCTTAGCCAAGTTAAAAGTATACACAAAATTGCTTCATGAGATTTCTGGTTGATGCCCAATTACCTGCTCGACTTGCTCGATTCCTAGAATTTGCGGGTTATGATACAATTCATACAAGAGATTTGCCTAATCGAAATGCTACATCAGATATAGAAATTAACGCGATATCAATAGGAGATGAGCGCATATTAATTACGAAGGATTCTGATTTTTTAAATTCTTTTTTAACGATTCAAGAACCGTTTAAATTATTACTTATAACAACAGGTAATATTAATAACTTAGAATTAGAAGCATTATTTGCAGCTAACTTAAAAGCTTTAGTTAAATTATTTGAGAGTCACTCCTATATTGAAATGAGTCGTGATTCAATTACTGCTCACCTGTAATTAAAACTGTACCTATGTACACTGTTACGTCTCACTTTGGCACCAACTATAGGTGTAATAAACGATTTTTTCATTCCTTCTATCTCTAACTGTTGATGATAAGCAGCAATCCTAAACTCTAATGCTTCAAGAATAAATCTAATTGCTTTTGGAGATAAATTCATGTTCAATAACATCTTCAACTTACTTTATAAAATGTATCACCAACTAAACGAAGTGCGGATTTATATTCCTCTAACCGCATTGTATAACTTGGTTCCCACAACCAATGATTGCCATAATCATTAACTAGTCTAAGTTCGTTAGGAATTGTAGTATTTTTTTCTAATTTCCACCAATTCTTACCAATACCCCGAACTGCAAAAGTTGAAATTCCACCCGAATTAGCAACGATCCACCGCCTCGCTAACAATATCTCTGGAATTGCCACCATCAAAAGCTTTACGGCTGAAGCTTATGAAAGCGATCGCGTTTACCAAGAAAGTGAATCCTATCGTCGCAGTAACAAAAAGGCGATCGCCTTGAGTGTGGCTTTTCAACCCGTGCTGCGATTTTTGATTTTATTAGGGTTTGTGCTGACTCTGTATTTGGGTGGTCGGGAAGTGCTACAAGGTCGCCTCAGTGTGGGTACTTACGGGTTTATGGTGTTTATTGTGCAAGATTTACTTTGGCCGTTCACTGAACTGAGTGAAATCATGGATGAATATCAGCGAGCAATGGCATCGGTGCGGCGTGTCATGGGTTTACTGGATACTGCGATCGCAATTCCTCACGGCAATCGCTTTTTACCAATCGAAACTATAGCTGGTGAAGTGCAATTTGATAATATTACCTTTGCCTACAATGAGCGCAACGATATACTCAAAAATTTATCTCTCCAGATTCCCGCAAAAGCTACAATCGGTATTGTGGGAGCAACGGGTTCGGGTAAAAGCACTTTAGTTAAACTTTTACTACGGTTTTATGAAGTACAAAGTGGGCGGATTTTAGTTGATGGTATTGATATCCGCGACCTCAATTTGTTTGATTTACGACGCTGTATCGGTTGGGTGAGTCAAGATGTGTTTTTATTTCACGGTACGGTGGCGGAGAATATTGCTTATGGTAGCTTTGATGCTACTGAGTCAGAAATTATCCATGCTGCCAAATTAGCCCAGGCTGATGAATTTATCTTGCAACTACCCCAAGGATACGATACTATCGTGGGCGAACGGGGTCAAAAACTTTCTGGTGGACAAAGACAACGAATTGCCATAGCCCGTGCAATTCTTAAAGATCCACCGATTTTAATTTTAGATGAAGCGACTTCAGCGGTGGATAATGAAACGGAAGCGGCTATTCAGAAATCCCTAGCAATAATTACCCAAAATCGGACGACAATTGCGATCGCCCATCGTTTGTCCACAATTCGCCATAGTCATTGTATTTATGTCATGGATAATGGTCAAATTGTCGAGCAGGGTAAGCACGAGGATTTACTCGCACTTGATAGAATTTATGCAAGTTTGTGGCGCGTACAGTCTGGGATTCATTAATACTTACTTTTGCCTCTACCTCCTCACTCTTCAACTCTTACACATGGTGTTTCTCCGAAATTCGGGGGGTCTGCAAATACTGCTAAAGTATTATATTCGGGACTACCTTCTTGATATATTACTCGGAATGTATAGAGTCTTTTTTTACTATTTGTTTCTGTAATTACCGTTAAAAGTGTATTATCTGTATTTGGGAGTCCAGGAATATCAAGTTTTTCGATTCTTCTGAGGTGAATTACACTTGCTGCGGAGTTTTCACAATCTGCTGTGTTAGCGTTTTCTTCTCCAAATTGCACACACATGGGACCATCAAAATCTAGAGTAACTTGTGATGGGTCATCTAACCAGACTTTTTTGATTGTTTCTTCTGCGGGAATAAAGCTTAAATTTGTACCTTGTTGATACCAAACTTTAATACTCGGAATTGCACCCCCCAAACCCTGAGCTTGACAGGAAAATATTGAACGTAAAACGGCATTATTTGCTAATACAGCACTTGCTATTAATATACTTGTTGCGGAAAACATTAGGGAACCGAGGGACAGATTGAGCGTTTTTTTCATCGGAAATTTTCAAAAAGTTAATAGTTCAAAATAAATAAATAAACAAATAAACAAATAAATAATCATGATATATAAATAAATTGTGTAGAGACGTTGCAGTGCAACGTCTCCCAGTATTTTGATATGTATAGATCATCCCGCAAAATACTATTAAAATGATTCGCTAACATCAATTTTTAATTCTATCTTGATTGATAGTTAACATAATTTTCTATTAAATGTAAAATAATATATTCAAAACTCCTGACTCCTAAGTTTTTTAAAATTCTGTTTCTTGATTGACAAATATTTCAACTTCTTTGCCCGGAGGTAAAAACCAAATGTTTGTTTTACGGGACATTTCAGACATAGCTCGTTGATTGCGGCGGGTAATTTGTGGAATTACGGTTTTCATTCCGCCTTCTAATATAGCAGCAGCCGTACTGGGATTACGGTTGACATTGGTGACGGCTACTGTACCATTTTCTCCGGTGACTACTTGAGATTCGGTACGGTTAATTATTTCTGCTGCTTTACCTAATCCCCCTAAAGCAAATAATTCCGCATCCATCAGAGCCATAGATGAACCACTGTTAGAATATTGATTAGCTATTAATGGTTTACCATTTTTACCACGAATCATCAGCGCGTTTTGGGGTACGTTTTTTTCTGCAATTTCACCATTTTTTCGCATCATAATTTTGACTATTTCTAACTGCATTAAACCGTTTTCAGAGATAGAATCAATTTTGGTTAATATTTGGCTTCCTATCGGTAGTGCTACCGTACCGTCAGCGGCTTTTAGGGCTTGTTTTAAACTTACTACATAAACGTTATTGCTATTACTATTTTCAGTATCTTCTCTGTCTGATTTGGTAGTTTCACCGTAGATTGCTGTAGTTAATATGGCTTTCGCACTGTTCCCTACTGGGATTGTTTGAGGATTTCTTCTGACTGATTTTGTGACTGTACGGGTTCGTGTTTCTATAACAGGCTTACTTTGAGTTTCTTTCTCTTTCACATCTCTTTCAACTGCAACTTGTGAGGGTGATGTTCGATTGTTGACAGTCTGTTTTTCGCTCAGAGATACCTGTCCGTAACTACCTAATTTTGCTAACCTTGCCCATTCTTGCATCGGATTAGGTTCTGGTGGTGCGATTTCTACTAGGGGTTGTGGGGTTGGTGCGGGTGGTAATATTGGTAATACTTCCTGTTGCTCTGATGGGGATTTTTTGGGTTGCGATCGAGACAGCATAGCTGAACGCGATATACTTCCACTGTCATTTGTGGATTGCGGGACATTAACAATACGCTCAACTGTGACGATTCTAGGTACCTCAACAATGCGTGTTGGTGGTGTTTGAGGTTTGGGACGAATCATCGACATGGATGCGTCACGGGGAATAGTTTGCGGTTGAATTTCGGGAGTTGGTTTAGCTGCTATGGAAGGTGTTGATGATGTAGGCTTAACCATTCTGAGCTTTTCTTGTGCAGATTTTACCGCTTCGAGTTGTTGGGAAAGTGCTAGTTTGGTTTTCAACCCTTCGACTTGTTCTTCTAATTGTTGCTGACGGGGTTTGGTTTCGGGTTGGGGTAAGATTGGGGTAGCGATGGTGTTTTGTGTCGGTTTTGTATCGTTACTCATTAATTGAGATAAAAATCCACCAGCAAACATAACTACAGCCAAGGTTGCAGCAGCCACTAAACCGGCTTTAGCGAAGGGATTAGCCGAAAGTGGTTGTGAAGTGACGTTGTTATTGAGTTCATCTGTTTGAGGATTTACATTTGTAATTGATGCATCTTCCATTCCCATTTCTGAGGGTATGGGTTCATCCAAACCAACCAATTTTGCCATCCGCATTTCCCATTCGGTAAGTCCAGTTTGAGTATTTTGGGATGATGTTGAGTATTTAGTCATGATAGGGAATAGGTAATTGGTAATTGGTAATTGGTAATTGGTAATTGGTAATTGGTAATTGGTAATTGGGAATGGAGAATAAATAATTTCAAAAGTTAATTTAATTAAAAAAAATATCAAATAAAATATTAATTATATATATAAAAAAATATACGAAATATAAAAAATGTAAAAAATATAAAAAATCATCACAGTAAATTGAAAATTCTCATCTTCTTAAATATCTTTATTTTCATAACAGCTTTTATCTTCAATATCACAAATATTATAAATTTGTATTCTGGCTTCTCCGAGTCGGTAAACTGCTAAATTTAAAGGAGTTGGAATATTTGGTAAAGAATTTACTTCATCTATAGCTTCAACGAAAATTTGTTTGTTAAAAGGAACTGACTTACCTAAATTATCACCCCGACTAAAAATTAAACGATTGCCTAAAATTTCAACTTTCCATTTTCCTTCGGAAATTACTTCCGGTTGAGAAATCCTTTGAATTACTAAAACATTTTCTTCGGGACTTTCTAACTCAAAGTTATTAAATCTCTGAGCAAATTTCCGCTGAAAATCATTTCTTAATAATTCAGAAGTAATATTCCAAACTACCGTTGATGATTGTTTTTGCGACCAAGTAAACATTAAAGTCATAGTTTCACCTACAAAACGGCGAATTGTTTGCCGATTAGCGAAGCTAGATGCTTTCGGCATATCGCGTTCCAAATTACTCGTAGCATCAGCGGTGATAACTCGACCATCTGCTAATTGTACCAAAATTTGGGGTACAGATTTACGCTTAACTTGCTGTAACATTCCCCCGTGAAACATCAGTAAAATCAAAGTCAAGAAATGTAAGGCAAATGTTGCGATCGCGAACAAGGGGACGATATTAGTTTGATTTTTATCTGTATTTAGGGTTTGCATTTTTTTAGGGAAATCTTAACAGTCGATGCTAACTTGATCGCAAATTAATTCATAAAATCATTGAATTATCGCCGATTTTGACAACGATTAAATCCGTCTGTAGCTAGATTGTCATATCGATCTGTCAAACATAAATCTCGAATTTCGTAAATTTCTAATTTATCACTGCGAGTTGCGTAAATTGCTTGTTGTAAGTCAGTAAGATTTTCTGTAATTGGGTAATCAAAAGTATCTATTGCTTGGACGAAAATATCTTTATTAAATGGTGTAACTATTTGTTTATCATTACTGCGTCTTTGAACCAGATTCGCAACGATTCCCACTCTCCATTTACCCCGTTCAATTTGTTGCGGAGGATAAATTCTAGTAATATTTAATTGTGCTGATATTACTTGCTCGGAATTACTAGAAAAAACTTCTGGTGGAGTCAATTCAGCTACCGTAGCTAAAAAACCTTTACGAAAATCTTCTGAAAAAGCAAAGCTAGATATCCAACTACTTGTAGTAACTTTTTTACTTCCACCTTGGGGAGTTTTAATTGGTATTCCTAAATCTTGTTTTGGCTTACTAAATTGATTTATATTTTGTGCTGGTAATTTTCCAGTCCAATTAAACATGGATATCATCGTTTTACTCACGAATTCGCTAATTAATTCGGGTTTTCGCTGCAATTCGTCATTATTATTTACAGGTTTTCCGTCAATTAACTGTACAAAAGTAGGAGTTTTCTGAACACTTAATTGGCGAATAGTCAACCCTTGAATTATTAATAAAACTAAAGTTAATAAATGTAAACCAAAGGTTATGACAGCAATGGTTACTAAAAGATTTCCTTTTCGTTTTCGTTTTTCTAACAAACGCACCATGAGCAGGTTAAAGGTTAAAGGTTAAAGGTTAAAGGTTGAAATTCATAACTCCTCACTCCTAACTCCTCACTCAGTGTTGTTCACACTCTTTCTTTTACCCAGGAAGCAGTATTATTAATAGCGCTAAATACAGCAAATCCTCCAGCAGCAGATACTATTAGAGATAGAAGAGGGGCTAATATTCCTAGGAAGATGATAAACCACATTAAATCAGGATTGGTATTAAGATTTTGCGCTGGACTATTTACGATTACAGATGCTGTTAATATGGCAATAATGTTGAAAGAAATTTTAGCAATTCCCAAGGAGAAAAATCCCGTCAACCAGGCAAAAATCGGTTTACCTGCTACTGGTAATAATGAACCACCCACCGCTAAAGGACCTAAAGCTGCTATTAATAACATTGTAGCTTCTATCAAGTTCTGAAAAGCTGATTGCAGAGAAATTAAAAAGTTTTTGATAGTAACTTGGAAGGTGGAACCAATTAAAGAATTAAATGCTTCTTCCGATAAAATACCAGTTCCTAAAGTAATTTGATTAACTTGATTTTCTAATCGATTTATCCAGGGTTTATTACCGTATAAATTTCTATATTCTTGCCATAAAATATCACTTTTTTCTGTAGCTTTGACAAAACACTGTCTTTGCTGTTCCCCATTCAAAGATTGACAGGGACGTAAAAAAGAACCTACCACATCTTCGGCAATACTCATATTAATTGCTTGCTGATAAGTCTGATTGACATCAGTTGATTCCACTACTTGTTGGTTAATACCATTAACAAAATTTCGTACTCCTAAAGTTAAGTTTGATAATACAGTTCCATTGCCAGTATTAGCTAAAAATAACACTACAATAAAAGGCCAAATTAAATCTGATATGGGGCGGGAATAATCGTTATTTATGGTATCTTTTAACCATTGGGTCATAAAAATTAGTAAAGTACCAACCGCAAAAAATACACCTAAATTAGTTAGCGCTCCATACAAATTATTATTGGTGTTATTTTGCAACAAATCCACCCATTGTTTATCCCAACCTTCAGCAATACTTTGTGCTGTAGTTGCACCATCTTTTAAAATTTCATTGATACCAATTTGTGCTAATAACATTTTTGGATTATAAATTTAAATGATAAAGGATTGGTATATGTCGGGTAAGAAGTCGGGTTTTTATGAGTGTTTTTTGCTGTTACAGATAATTATTGTAAAAACCCGGATTCTGTGGTTATTACTTTACGTGAACCTCAGCGTTTCTTTGAGTTTATGATTAATCTTCTATTATTAACTCATAACTCTAGAGACGTAGCAGTGCTACGTCTCTACAACTATTTTTTCCTTCCAATTAAATCAACTTGAGAAGTAGTTCTTAAAAGTCTTGCGGCTTCTGCGGATGTGTTGACTCTTCTAGCGCGATTTGTTTCTTCTATTTCTTGAGAAATATTAGCTAAATTCAAGTTAGAATATTGCAATGTTTGATGTAACTGCATTGTTTGAGCTAGATTATCTCCAATCATTTTTGATTGTTCGCTTTCTATTTGAATACTTTGTGATTGCAATTTAACTAATTCTGATTGATTCCGATTAGTTAATGATGATAATGGATTAAAATTACTACCTAACTCTGTAAGATTATCTAATAGATTATTTGAACTTTGTCGTGCTTGTTGAGCGATTTGTGTTGTGAAATCAATTGACGTATCAATACTTTCTAATTTATTTCTTGAACGTATCTGTGCTTCTTCTCCTAAAATTCCTACCGCAATACCACGAGTAAGTTGTCTATCAATTTCGTTTCCAACTAATTTAGCGTTTACTGCTGGATTATTCTCAAAATTATCTGATAAGGAATTAATTGTAATATCGTCATTTAAACTTTTCCTCACAGCAACCGGATTGGGGATATTTAATTCTCCATTAAAGCTGTCGATCGCAATTTGAGTTTCTGACTCTACAGGTTGCAATGTATCTGATATATTATCTTTGAGATAGTTTTGTAAATCGATGGCGTAATTCTGAAAATCTGTCCAAACATTACCTAATTGAGCGGTTGCTGGCAAGGTTATTAATGTAAGTGAAACTGTAAAAAAAAATGTTTTGTTCATAGTTGGTTGATAACTGATAACTGTTAACTGTTAACTGTTAACTGATAACTGTTCATTGATTCCTTAAAGATGCTACTAATTGACGAGCAAATGCAGAAATGGCTTCATATTTATCTTCATGGGTTTTCATAAATTGATTTCTCGCTGTTTGTTCGTTGGGATTATTTGCCACTACTGCTAATTGTTCGTAACCTGGATAATAACGACAAAAACTATAAATCCCGTTATCGTCTAATAACCATTGACTGTAAATTCCTTCTTTACGAGGAAAGAAACTTTCTGATGCATTGCGACTAATTATTTCACGGGGATATTTTAAAATACTTTCAAAACTATCAACTGCAACTGGTTGAATTCTACCTATTAATCTGGTTGTCAAGTTTTGTAAAATCTTCGATGCTGCTTTGGATTTGGCGATGGTATCGGGGTCTTGGGCTGATAAAATAACTCTGATTCCTGCTTTTGCTCCGTTAGCACAAATTCTACCTACTAAATCGGCAATTTGGTCAAATTCAAATAAAATCGGTGCTTCATCAATGAAAAATATCGACGCTGGACTACTCAATGCTCTTCTTAATGCTGCTGAATAGGCACTTAAAGATAATACCGCAGCATCTTCACTATCGGATAAGTTCCTCAAGGCAAATACTAACAGTTGAGCATCGGTAGGAAAACTCGATGGTGCGGAAATTGCTTGTCCAACTCTGCTCGATAACCAAAATCGCAACCGCAAATCAATTTGATTCAAAGCATCTTCTATTCTTCTACCCTGAGTTTCTAAATTTAAATGCTCTGGTGAACAAAATGTGAGAAAATCTCTTAAGGTGGGTGTCTTCTGCCAAGCTGTAGAACCAAATCCTTGGTTTATTGCATCTTCATATCTCTTCCTTATCCCTTCGTCGTTGAAAAATGCATTCAGCGCTAAGTTAATAATTGATCGCACTGTTTGAGTTAAAAGTTGACTTTCCCCCGATGAACCTAATACCATCGTCATCAAAGCTGATTCTAAAAAAGCCACGTAATCACTAAATCTATCTTTTTGCTCCTCATAACTCAAAGCCCGTAAATCTGGCTGTTCAAATAGATTGTTCGATTGTTTGGAAATATCGAAGTATGCTCCCCAATTTTCCATAAATTGCGTATAGTCGGTAAAAGTAGAAGTACCATCAGGTTTAGGAAAATCCAAAGCTACCACCGGAATATTATGAGCTAAAGCTTGAGTGAGGATTCCCGAAACCAATACCGATTTACCAGCGCGAGTTGTCGCAAATAAAGCTAAATTTTTATGTTGGTTGAATAAATCCAACTGTATCGGTGTTCCTCCTTCTTCCGCAATTAATTCAAAACCTTTCCCATCACCTTCCCTAGTCTTCACCAAAGGAATTAAACCCGGTACCTCGTTAGTTAAATACAGCTGACGACGGTTAAAAGGTTTCGCTAATAAACCTTCCCACACAATAGGTAGAGTTTGCAGCCAAATCTTCCAAGCATATTCCGTTTCGCGAATAACTTGCGCTGGACGTTGAAAACAGTTTTCAATATATCTTGTAGCTTCATCCAATTTTTCTACGCTG
Organism: Plectonema cf. radiosum LEGE 06105; assembly: GCF_015207665.1. Taxonomy (GTDB): domain Bacteria; phylum Cyanobacteriota; class Cyanobacteriia; order Cyanobacteriales; family Nostocaceae; genus Rivularia; species Rivularia radiosa_A. The sequence continues at coordinate 3,483 of NZ_JADEWL010000058.1, read as the reverse complement.
TTGCGATGCACCAATATTGCAATACTCGTATAGATGGGAACTGCACCTTCATAAATCTGTTCTTGTGCTGCTACTGATTTTCTTAACTTCAACTGAGCGTTGACATCAATAGTTTTACTTTTCTCTTCAGCCAACCTTGCCGTCATGTTGGATTGCTTCAAAACCCGTTGCAGAGTGGTTTTCACAAAGGTTGGATTTGCTGCACTCAGCTGACAAAATATCTCTGTATCGACAACAGTTTCCCTTGCAACTAATTCCCAAAGGTAGCGTAACTGTGATGATTTATTTTGCCAACCTCCGGGTTTTTCCAGAAAAGTTAACACACCAACGTATCGATTGTTTACATTAACCCAACTGCGATCGGCACAGGGTATCCCTCTTTCCATTAATAAAGTTGTACTGTGCAGATTGTCAATTAATAATTTAGTACTAGCTAAATCGGAATAAACCTGTTCTTGTAATCCCTTCTCATCCAAAGTAAGCAACTGAGGAATATCGATCGGTTGAGTATCGTTAAAGCGTCTCCAAATTTCACTCCAAAGTTGGTTTACATTCATCGGTTTGATATCCAATCCCATTTTGTTAGCTAAAAGCTGTTCCCAACGACGAAAACCTTGTTTATAAGCGCTTCTGACAATAGTTTCGATACGTTGATGCTGACTTGCAGTTAAATCTCCTTTAAATTTTAACCACCATTTTTCACCTTTAGCTAATAACCTTTCAATCCAATCATCGGTATTTGTACTATCTGGTTCAACAGTATAGGTAACGTAAATCCGTAAAAATTTTGGCTTACGAATACCGCTTTGAGTCAATTCTTTAACCCTAGCACGTTCTGCCATCAATAAATATTTAATATTCGGCGAAGCAGCTTGTTTAATTAAACTTATTAACTCTTGCTGCCGTTGATTTTCTTGAGTAAAGGAACCCAAATGAAACGTCAGTTTTTCACCATCAGGAATATCTTTTAATCCTGCTTCAATGTTATTACAAATAGTATCAATTTGTTCTGGTCTTAAAGTAGTGTGAATTCCTCGACAATCGAAACCAAATACAAAAGAAAAACTATCTTTATTATTACCCTTATTTAAAATATAAGCACCAACATCTCGACCATCAAGAGATATCTTTAACATTGTTGCCAGATGTAAAGCATCCTCAAAAGGTGTTAATCTAACTGTACTACCTGCGACGTTTGCGACGCTTTTTTTGCCGATTTTTGACTTCATAGTTTACTGACAAAAAACTTTGATAACGTGCAATTCCTCTCGTCCAAGTAGGAACACCAATAAACTTGCTTAAAAAACGCCAACTTCTACCACCCGTTAATATCCACCAAGTAGCCATTCCCCAACCAGCAATTAAAACTGTCCACAACCACTTTTGAAAATCATCATTAAAAAGACCACCAAAAATTCCATTTACAATAAAATAAGCAGCCAACGCAATTACCATCCAAGGAAAAATTTGGTCTGCTGGAAGAGGACCTAATGAAGGTTGAGTTCCTAAAATTTGATTTACTGGTCTAAATTCTTTATCCATTAATTGTTAGTTGATGGTTGATGGTTGATGGTTGATGGTTGATGGTTGTTGGTTGATGGTTGCTTCTTGAATCTTATTCACTAACCACTGTCCACTGTCAACTGTCAACTGATTTAACTACCGATAATAAATCCAGTTAACACATCAGCAATCGTGACAGCGACAACTACTAATAAAGGTGTCCTAGCGATATTTTGCCAATCTTCATCTTTACGTACTGCATTTACTACACCAATTAAAGCGACGGCAATGTAAAGTAAATAAAGCGCTCGTAAAACGTTAAATACTAAACTCACAGCGGCTCTAGTACCTGAATCCGTAGAGCCTTGAGTTAAAGTGTTCTGAAAAAAATCTTCAGCTTTACCGAAAAATTGTGCTTGGGCTGGTGCTGCAAAATAATCCAACCAAAATGCAGTTAGAACAATTGCGATCGCGATTATTTGCAATCCGATTAATTGACGCTTCGGTAAATTAAACCTACAGGAAACTTGCTGCATTACTACTACAATTAAACTACCTAACAGCAAACAAAATAATAATATCGGATTGTGCAAACTTAAGACGCTTAAAAAAACTGCACAAGCCGCTAAAAATGGTACGAATTTTGTCAAAATAATACAGCAATTATCAACTATCTCAAACAGATTATAAAACCCTTTTGCGACTTTGTTAGTGAAAGCTTTGACAAAACCTTTTTGGATAAAAATTTTCGCACCCATTTGTTTTATTCCCGTCAGTATATTACAGATGTCTACACAGAGAACGTGAGTTGCGATATTTTCACAATTTAACATCAATTTTCACGATATTTCCCTATAAATAAAGAATCATGAAATCTTGTTCTTTGAAAAATTTATTTGAAAGTTAATTATTTCTTCACATTATACTACAAACTTTTGATAAATGATTGATAAAAGATAATTTACAAAATCTTTTTTATTCATCAGTTTGATTTCAATACAATTAAATCTACTTTTAGTCAATCTTCTATAAGAATGATTTGATAATTTATACATCAATTGGTAATATTAAAATAGATTAAGATAAAAAAGATATTCTGTATGTATAATTATTAACTATATTAATCATCAATTACCAATTACCAATAGATTTTGATAAATGATAATTGATAATTGAATCTATCGTTTCATAAAACGGCTAGCTAATTGAATAGCATCGGAAATATCTACATTACCATCGCCGTCAGCATCGAGGAAGCTGTGAAGAACGGAATTTTCACCAGATTGGGGGTTTTGAGAACTAGCACCCGACTGTAAAAATTGCAGCACCAAAGGAACCAACATCGGTAGCATTTGTAAAGCCATATTCACATCCAAGCCAGTACGCTGAGCAATAGCTTGAGCTACCTGCTGCTGCATACCGCTAGAAAAAAGAGCATTAACAGCTTGAGAATTAGGAGAAGTACCGCTAAATTGATTTACTATGGATTGTGCTTGCTGTTCACCTTGGGCGACTCGTTTTTCTTGTAAAGAAGAGCGGACAAAATTTCCGACAATTCCCATAGCAGACTCCATTGTGGAAGAGTCCGTACCAGCATTACCGCTCAACTGTTGTACGGTATTGAGAATACCACCAATTTGATCCATACTGCCCTGGCGATCGGGACTGTTAATTGCACTGAGAACTTCATCAAATAATCCCATAGTCTTAATATTTCATGTTGAATAGGTATCTTCACGTTTATATTAAATAAAAATGGAGGTTAGGAGTTAGGAGTTAGGAGTTAGGAGTTAGGAGTTAGGAGTTAGGAGTTAGGAGTTAGGAGTTGGGAGTTTTGAGTTTTGAGTTTTGAGTTTTGAGTTTTGAGTTGGGAGTTAGGAGTTAGGAGTTAGGAGTTGGGAGTTTTGAGTTTTGAGTTTTGAGTTTTGAGTTTTGAGTTTTGAGTGAGGAATGAGGAATGAGGAGTTATTAATTAAAAAT
>NZ_JADEWL010000252.1 GCF_015207665.1 Plectonema cf. radiosum LEGE 06105 | reverse complement strand
CCCCATCCCCCCATCTCCCCATCAACTCCGACGCACAAAGGGCAATAGGTCTTGTAAAATCACTTCATGATGATGTTCTTGGGGATAATGTGCAACATCATTAAGTCGGACTATTTGAGCATCGGGTACGGAATTAGCGAATTTTTCCGCCATATCTAAACTTAACCAAGGGTCAGTTTTTCCCCATTGAATTAAAATAGGTTTTTGCCATTCTTTAAATCCAGATTCGATTTCTGCCATTGCGGTTGTTAACTCTAAATTCCGAATCGTTGCAAGTAAACTTCTTCCCGCAGCAGAAGCTTTTAAAAATGGTTTGCGATAAACGTCTAAATCTTTATCTTTAATAACGTAACGGCTACCACCCTCTAGAGTTCTGTCAACTAATAACGGGTCTTGAGTCATCATTTCACCAGCTAAAGGTAGACCCATTTGTTTAATTTTCCAAGGTAATTTAGCAGTAGAAGAAATTGGTGTATTAAGTATAATTATGTTGGTTATTTTGTCAGGATGACGTAAAGCATATTGTAAACCAACAGAACCTAAAAAACCTTGAACTACTAAAGAAAAACGTTCTAGTTTTATTGCTTCAATAAAATTATTTAAAGCAATAATATATGCAGATGGGGTGTATGCAAAATCTCTTTTTTCTGGTTTGCTAGAGAAACCGTAGCCAATCCAATCTGGTGCGATCGCCATAGTTCCTTGTTGTGCTAATCCGGGCATGATATTGCGCCAGCTATAGCTTTGCGATGGTAAACCATGTAACAATAGAACAGGTAATAAATCACTTCTGCCTATTGGTTCTACTTGTCGGTAAAACCATTCTAGTGAATCTACGGTTATTTTATGTTCTGTTATAGACATTATCAAAAAGCCTTATACAAAGATTTTTGTGATTAATTCCCAATTTGAATTAACGTGAATTCGATGAATAGCACAGAAGTCGGGTTTTTAGGATAAATGTCAGTAGTAACAGACAATAGTTATAAAAACCAGACTTCTAACCCCACGAAAAATCTTCAAGCCGCAATCGAAGAAGCTGTAAACAAGGCTAGACAGTCAACATCGAACTCACGTTAAATTGAGGAATAAAAGTGATAGAAGTCATAAAAATAAACTTCTACCATAACTAGCATAGGCTTTTGAGTGCTTTTAACAAAAAATAATTTATATCAGTTGACAGTTGATAGTTGACAGTTAAGAGTTCCCTCTTACCTACTCCCTTTATTATTCGCATTATCCTACGCGGCTTTAAAAAATCGGATAATTTCGCGCACGTGTTCTAGAAATTGTCCGTCGGTGGAAAGTTGAGCAATTGCTTGTTTTGATTCTCGTGATATTCCTTCGTGTTCAGTTTTGTTTGTTGCACGTAATTCTTCTATATTTGCAACAATATTGGCTAATTCTTTGCGAGTCTCTTGTAAATAAGTTTGTTGTTTTACTGTTAAAGAGTAGGGATTTTCAGGATTAAGTTGCTCTTCGATGCGCTTGAGTGTTTCTTCAAGACTAGTAAAGCGATGTCGCAATTCTACAATGTCTTCACGGGGATATGTTAATTCTTGGCGAATGCTTGTTAATCGCTGGTATAAATATTCATAAGCGCTAATAGCTGGACGCAACCCTGTTAATAATAATGCTGCACCGGAACTTATGTAACCAACAGCACTGATACCAGTTGCAGCCAATGTATAAAGACCAATTGCAGATAATATATGTAGAAAAATCGCCAGTATTAACGAACGTTTTACTAAAAGTTTGACATAATTTAGCTGTTTATCATCTACTGGAATTTCTTTTTTGATGGATTGCTTTGCTTCAAATAAAGTTTCTTTGGCTTTAAAATGAATATTCCAAGGTACAGTAACAATTACTAAAAGCCACCAAAAACTTGCACCACCTATTACCCAATCGAGAAAGTTACCCGCAGGAATATGAAACCATTGCAGCACACTAAAAGCTAAAAGTGTTACAACCACTATGGTAATAGTACTACTAAAAAACAAGTTTAAAAACATTTACGATTGATTATTATTGTTGTTAAAAGTCATATTTTCATGATGATGGCAAATAAAAAGTATATTGAAATGCTTGTGATAGTTTTTAGATTTACACAAAATAACTAGTAAAAATTTCACCATTCATATGGTGATTATAGATAGTTTATTGGTTGTGAGATTGTGATACTTTTTAAACTATCATGTAGAATCTTGCAATTTCCAATTAATTAACTGCAAGTAGTAACTTCACACTTTATTTAAGATATTGCAAAGTATTAATAAAGGTAAATGTCATCACATATAGTTTGTAGACAATTTGGTATGACTAAATAATAGAATCAGGATATACAATGAATGACCATTCACTGATTTCTAATATCATATCCGGTTAAACATTTGTAATAAAGGGAGTAGGAAGTAGGAAATAGGGAACAGAGAATAGGGAGTAGCGAATAATAACTAATCATCCGGACTTGATATAACTTGATAAATTATAAAAGCGAGCAACATCCTAATAAGAATGGTAACGCAAATTATTTAAGTATAAAAAATTAGTATGGAAAAACAGTTCGAGCGATTAGAACGTAACGAAGTTATATCTATTATAAATTCTAAAGATTTTGAAAATCTCGAAATATCTACGACTTTTAAAGTTTTAGAATTGCTAGAAGTTATACAGAAATATATTAGTTTTCAGATGCCAGAAGCATCTTTTTTTGATCAAGGTATTGATTGTGAAATTTTGAAGTTAGGCGCTAGAGGTTGGAAAAAGGGAAAAATCCGAATTTGTGTAGAATTTTGTCCCGAAGAACCAGAATATCCCTTGGAAGACCTTGCAGAATTATTAGAGTAAAAAGGTTAAAGGTTAAAGGTCAAGAAAGGTCAAAGGTCAAAGGTTAAAGGTGTAATAACTATTAACAACCAACAACCAATAACTAACTCTGGTGGTACTAACTCCTAACTCATAACTCCTAACTCATAACTCTTAACCCCATTCTTCTTCATCGTAATATCTTTCAATTTCTCGACTTCTTTCTCTAGGTGGACGACGACGGGGACGATCGCGAGGTCTTTCTTCTCTATCATCGCGGATACGACGACTCACTTCTTTGAAGTAATCTTGACGTAAGAAAGGATAATCGCTTACCCATAAGTTCCGACTGGGAATATATATGTCGGTTATTTCTTCGATTGTGCTTAAATCGGCATAGTTGGACATCACCAACATTTCTGCTACCTGTCCGCGATTAATCATTTTGTGAGAAACTTTTAATGGTGCTTTGAACAAAGCAGTAAATCCGGTTTCGTCCCCGACTTCTAAGTTAAGTCGTTTTTCACGATTTTCGACAATTACTAAATCACCTCTGTTGTTAACTGTTTCTTGCTTACCAAGCAATTCTTCTGTAATCCACCAGTCCAAGACTCTACCGCGAAAAAAACCACTGTACTTGTAACGACGACATTTTATATTTCGCAAACTAGCCCATAATACTGGACCCCATAACCAATAAAAAGCCCCGATCAATCCCAAGAAAAATAGAACCGGACCTGAAGCAAGCCGAAAAATAACTTTTACAAGTAAAACAATTGCTGCAACAACTACGGATATTAATAGTCGTTGCAAGAAATTGGAAAATTTCCCCCAATAGTATTTATACTGAGAACCAGTTGCGATTAGGGGAACTAATTGTTCAAACTTCTCGCGTGTCAATGGGACAAGCATTTGGATTTTAGATTTTGGATTTTAGATTTTGGATGAAAGGATTATTCAGTCACTGCATTGCTCTTCGAGAGTTATGACAAGTTTCCTATTTTTAGATTAAATAATCTTCTCTAATCCATATACTAACGACTTTAGCTGAAGAACTTTGCGAATTGCTAGTAATACTCCTGGCATATAGCAAGTTCTATCGCTGGTATCATGTCGTAAGGTATAAATTTCACCGGGTGAGCCAAAAATCACTTCTTGATGAGCAATTAAACCTGGTAAACGAATACTATGAATTCTGATTCCTTCATCAGCTTGACTTCCCCGCGCTCCTGGTATTTTCTCCGTTTCATTTACTATAGCTTGGTTGTAAGTTTTACCTAATTCTCCAAGCATTTGAGCGGTTTTGATTGCAGTGCCGCTGGGTGCATCAGCTTTTTGATTGTGATGTAGTTCGATAATTTCAACATGGTCAAAATACTGCGATGCTGCAATTGCTGCTTGTTGGAGTAATACCATCCCAATGGAAAAATTAGGAATAATCAAGCATCCTGTAGAAGCTTTATCAGCAAAATCTGCCAAATCTTGAATTTGCTCCGGACTTAAGCCAGTAGTCCCAACCACAGGACGCACACCATAGGCGATCGCGCTACGAATATTGTCATACACTGAATCTGGATGGGTAAAATCAACAACAACTCCCGGTTCTCTTTCTTGAGCAGCAAATGCCAGCATCGGTTCCATTTGATTAGTAATAGGAACTTCCAGAGGTTCGCTCAAACCAGCCAACTCTCCTGCGTCCTTATTTTGATGTTCGGGACTGGTATCAATCGCACCCACTAAATTCATATCCGGTGCTTCCGCAACAGCTTTGATTACCTCCCTACCCATTTTCCCGGCAGCACCATTCACAACAACTGGTATAAGTCCTTGATTAGCCATACTTTTATTTTTATTACGTTTAAATCAACAAAGAAATTGTAGACCCTGTAGGGGTAGTGCGGGAACCACCAGGACAGTTGACAGTTGACAGTGGACAGTTGACAGTTGTTATTTATTTCTCCCCATCCCCCCATCTCCCCATC
>NZ_JADEWL010000057.1 GCF_015207665.1 Plectonema cf. radiosum LEGE 06105 | reverse complement strand
TATCGTAATAAAAAATAGAGCCGTGGGGCATCCGGTTCTTAAAGCTCATCGAGTATCCGAAGCAATAGCTGGATTTGGTGAGAAGCCTACACGCTCTCTGTAATCAGTCAGTGTAGGAGTATGTCACTGCAGGGAACTCAGGATAGTTTACCCCACATTAGTCCTAGTTGGTTAACCCCCGAAGGCGAATTAAATAAAGCTGCTTTGCTTGAAGCCTTTATCAAATTTTGGCGACAGCACGGAGAACCATTACTTGGTAGTGCTGTTTATCATGAAATTGCCCCCCACATCGTATTAATGGCTTTCTTGCATCGTGTTGTCAATGGTGGTGGAACCTTGGAACGGGAATATGCAATTGGTAGTGACAGAATGGATTTATGTTTATGCTATAAAAACGTTACATTGGGAATCGAATTAAAAGTATGGCGTGAAAAAAAGCGTGACCCCCAAGAGTCGGGAATTGAGCAATTAGAATCCTATTTAGCGCGGTTGGGGTTAGAGGAAGGTTGGTTATTTGTGTTTGATCGGCGGAAAAATGCCCTACCAATTGAGGAACGGTTATCAACCCAGGTTGTGGTGACGGAAAATCAACGTAGGATTACTGTGATTCGGGCGTGAGTATGGGAAAAAAACTATCGTTCGGGAATTGAACGCAGTATTTTTGTGGGCTTAACAACAGGTTGGGAGTTTCATGGCTTCTTGATGCAGCTTTCGTCCAGCCAAACTCCCCACATCCCCATGCCCAGATATACTTCATAATGAATAAAAGCTCACTCCCACAAAGACGATGTACTTAACTTATTTAGACAGCAATAGCTGGCTGGTGGAAATTGGCGGTCAAAATATATTGATTGACCCTTGGCTGGTTGGTTCGTTAACTTTTGCTAATTTAGATTGGCTGTTTAAAGGTTCTCGTCCTCAAGAACGTGCCATACCGGAAAAAATTGACCTAATTTTGCTATCTCAAGGTTTGGAAGACCATGCTCATCCACCAACTTTAAAGCAACTCGATCGCAATATCCCGATTGTCGCTTCAGCAAATGCTGCGAAAGTAGTAAATCAATTCAACTACCAGCAAGTAAATACTCTGGCTCATGGTGAAAAATTTACTCTTAATGGTAATGTGGAAATAACAGCTACTCCCGGTTCTCCTATTGGTCCGACTTTGGTAGAAAACGGATATCTTCTCAAGGAACTGGAAAGCGGTTTTACTCTTTACTACGAACCTCACAGTTATCATTCTGAGTTGTTAAAAAAATCCGCCCCTGTAGATGTTGTCATCACCCCATTGATAGATTTAGGTTTGCCCTTCATCGGACCAATTATTAAAGGCAAAGAAAAAGCTTTAGAAGTTGCAAAATGGTTGGAACCTCAAGTAATGTTACCAACAGCCGCAGGTGGTGATGTGATGTTTGAAGGGTTGCTAATGAATTTAATCAAACCAGAGGGAACCGTTGAAGATTTTCGATCTCTGTTACAACAACACAATATTGCAGCGGAAGTACTCGAACCAAAAAGTGGCGATCGCACTCAATTAAATTTGAAAAAACGAGCAGTTTCGGAAATTTCTCAATAAAAGTTGGTAATTGCCATAGTTTAACGGTATACCAGTACTAATAATTTCATCAATTAGTGACCAAATGATTAATTTGGTCTATTTTTATGTTGTTATAACAGTAGCTCTAGCTGTATTGTTAAAACATTTCCCCATTCCCCGTTGCCATTTATCCAAACATATCTATTTATTGTCATATGAAGTTAAATTTAAAACGTCCCATTGCATTTATTGATTTAGAAACAACAGGAATAGATATTGTCAGAGATCGGATTATCCAAATTGCCGTATTAAAAGTATTTCCTGATGGTATTGAAGAAATGAAAACCTGGATAATTAATCCGACTATTTCCATTCCCATTGCATCATCAGAAATACACGGTATCTACGACGAAGATGTGAAAGATAAACCTACTTTTGCAAATATTGCCAATAGTTTAGCAAACTACATTAACGATAGTGATTTAGCAGGATACAACTCGAATAGATTTGATATTCCTTTATTAATCGCAGAATTTTTACGTGTTGATATTGATTTTAACCTTGAAGGCAGAAATATTATTGACGTACAAACCATTTTTCATAAAATGGAACCTCGCAGTTTAAGAGCAGCTTATAAATATTATTGTGGAGAAGATTTAGTCGGCGCTCACGATGCCGAAAACGATATTCGCGCTACATACGAAGTCCTCAAATCGCAATTGGAACGCTACGAAAATGTAGAATATGAGGATAAAGAAGGCAATAAATCTTATCCGATAAAAAATAATATAGATGAATTACAGGAATTCACACCATTTGATTTTCTCGATCCAACCAAAAAACTGATTTATGACGACCAAAATCAAGTAATATTCAACTTTGGTAAATATAAAGGTGAACTGGTTACAGAAGCATTTAAGAAAGAACCAAATTATTATAAATGGATGATGGAAAAAGAGTTTTCTAGTTTTACGAAAAGAGCAGTAACGAAGATTTGGCAATCGATGCATCAAGGAAATGATTAAGTTTTTGCAATTGCTTTAATTTGGGGAATGAATAATGGCTAGTTCTACAGACTCAACCATTTTAAACATTAATGGGTTTATAATGCGACCTATTCAAATCTCTGATTTAGATGCTCTTGCGGCAATTTGGGCAAAACCTCAAGTAACTCGCTTTCTTCCCAGTAGAGGAGTCCCAATTCCTAGAGAAAATGTAGAAAAAGCCCTTCATTCTTTCGTCGAGCATTGGCAAAAACGAGGGTATGGTATTTGGGCAATTGTAGATGATTCGTCTCAAATGGTTGGCTACTGCGGTTTGCGCTATTTAGATGAGTTAGATGAAGTGGAAGTTCTTTACGGTTTAGCTCAAGCTTATTGGGGAAGAGGAATTGCAACTCAAGCCGCGAAAGCATCAATTTCATACGGTTTTAATATAGTAAATTTAGATAAAGTAATTGCAATGGCATTACCTGAGAATCAAGCTTCAAAGAGAGTTATAGAAAAAGCTGGTTTAAATTACGAAAAACAAATACATATGTTCAACTTAGACGCTCTTTATTACTCCAAAACCAAAAATATTTAGTTCGCTTCAGTTAAAGAACTATCAATTAAGATAGACAAAACTTTCTGAGCATGATTTGCGCCTCCGGGAACTCCTTCAATCGTAGCCATTAAACTAGCTCCTCCAATTAATAGTAAGTATTGTTGGGAAAATGATTCTGAATCTTTGACTCCTGCTTCTTCTGCTAGCTGCTTAATTTGGAGACGAATTGACTCCCTAACTCCCACCGAAACAAACAATTTAGACCTAATATTTGCTTAAAACCCAATGAAAATTAATGGTTATTATAGTGTGCTGCGCTACTAGACCTGTTGTAAGTACTCGCGCAAAATAAATTGTATATTGTCATTGCGAGTGCAGCGTTAGCTTCGCTATACTGCGTAAACGCGCAGCGTGTCGCGAAAGCGCTTACGCGAACGCTTCGGACACAAATAATTTTGCACACCCACTTAGTGCGAGCATCTTGCTCGCTACTGCAAGCAATCACCTCGAACTCGTTGGCGGAATTTTTTCAATACTAATCAGCGCTTCCATCACTTCTTTGGCGATTGGTGCGGCGACAGTACTACCGTAGGTATTTTCTCCTTTCGGCTCGTCTACTAATGCTAAAACCACATAACGCGGTGACTCTACCGGCAAAATACTCACAAAACTGGTAATTTTTGAACCACGAATATAGCCTCCAGTCGCACCAGCTTTTTCTGCTGTACCAGTTTTACCGGCAATCCGATATCCAGGAATTTCAGCGGGTTTACCGGAACCTTCATCAACAACGCTTTCCATCATTTCTAACACTGTTTGAGTGGTTTGAGGAGAGAAAACTTGTCGGGGTGCGCTTAAATTTGGTTGTGTATGCATTTGTCCCTTATTATCTATCAATCCCTTTACCACATGGGGAGTAACCAATTTTCCGCCGTTAGCTAATGCTCCGTGCATTTGCACTAATTGTAATGCTGTTAAGGAAAAACCTTGACCGAAAGAAGCTGTTGCTGGTTCAATAGGCGAATTCGTAAATTCTTCTTGGGGTTTTAGACGACTGTTGGTTTCAGACGGTAAATCTACATCAGATTTTTGTCCCAATCCGATTCTTTCTAACCAACCGTAGTAAATACTTGGCTGCAATCGCTGAATGATTTTTACCATCCCAATATTGCTAGAAGTTTGCAAAATTTGAGCAACACTAATATTTCCGTTGCTGTTTTTTTCGGCATTTCGGATTTCACGATCTGCAACTTTAATCAACCCTGTATCGCGAAACACATCATTTGGTTGGATACTACCAGTTTCTAAGGCGATCGCCACGTTTAATGGTTTGAAAGTAGAACCGGGTTCGTATAAATCGGCTACTGCCCAATTTTTAAACAAAGAAATATCATCTTGAGTAAAATTATTATTGGGATTGTAAGTCGGTTGACAAGCCAAAGCTAGGATGGAACCATCCCATGAATCCATGACAATTACTGCCCCCCGTTTGGCTTGATATTTTTCTATTTGTTGTTTGAGTGCTTCTCTAGTAGCGCGTTGCAAACGAACATCAATGGTTAATTGCATCTGCAATTTATCAACATTCAAAAATCCATCTGGTGCGCGATTTGCGATTAATCTACCATTACCATCTTTTGACATCCGCACCGTCTTCATGGAACGTTCCAGAAATTTCTCTTGGGAATATTCTATACCCGCTTTTCCCCGACGGTCGGAATTTACGTAGCCAACGACATCTGAGACTAAATCTTGATAGGGATAATATCGAGAGTATTTTTTAGTTAAATCTATACCGTTGAGTTTCAATCCAGCAATTTGATCCGCAACTTCTTCCGCTAACTTGGAAGAAATAAAAATACCGCTTTTTTGTTTGTTAAATTTTGCTTCTAATTCTTCAGGGTCTTGATTTAAAATAGTTCCCAGTTGACGTGCAATATCTGATGGAGACTGGTTTTTATCAAACATCTCCGGATGTACGTACAAAGTGTAAACTGGAAGGTCAAGTCCTAAAACTCTGTTATTACGGTCTAATATCTGACGACGAGGAATAAAAGGACGCATACTAAACATCTGCTGATTTCGCGCCTTTTGAGTCAGTTTGGCACCGTCAACAATTTGTAAACGGTACAAGTTAATCCCCAAACCCAAGCAAGCCGCAATTAATACACCCCAAACCATAAACAATCGGTTTCTCGGATTAGGTGAAACCCGTGTAGGTGTTGTTGCAAATTTCCTTTGTTTATCCTTTAAAATACTGCGATTAAAACGCGAGTGTATATGTTCTCTCTTGAGATTTCTACTGGTTTTACCGGGAAATTTCTGCATAAAGCTTGTCCTCTGATCATGCTTTGGGGAAAATTTGCGTTAAACAAATATATAATTCCTATGACAACCGATTTAATAAAAATCTGGAGCAACAGTAGCTAACGCCGATTTTAGTATCCGCCCGCATTTAAAGGCTGTGTTTCTGTTTCGTCTGACTTTTTATCAACCTGCTGAGAGCTTGACGGTGCAGTTTCTTCTAAAAAAATAGTGTTTGCTGGAGTTGGTGAGATTAGTCCAGAATGGGGTTTTTGACCTTCTTGTGCCATTTTATTTTTTAGCGTCTCATCATGCTTTGTCAACTGACGTTCATCCCGCTGTAAATCTTGCAGTTTTTTATAGGAACTACTCCATAGATGCTGGGAATATACCGTCCAACCGTAGACTATCAAGGTAGCACTTACTAACAGAAAACTAGCAACCGAAGTGTGACGATGAACAGAATTCCAACGCATTAACCACATAGGTACTTTACTACCATCTGGCATTAAGGGTATGGCAAAGCGATCTTTACGATCGCGTTTTTTACGCTCTATATTTTTTACATCCAATGGGGGATGATAATTTGCCCGTTGAGGTTTAACTTTTGCGGATGACGGATTATTTGAAACCATACTCGAAGCTCTTGATCTATCTAAAAATCCAGGTGTGGGTTTTGAGAAAGTTGGAAAGCTGTTATGTTCATTGATCTTAGAACCTCTGAAATTCTCTTGACTAGTAGAATCTCTTCCTAACCAACGTTTTTGACCTCTTAAATTTGATTTGCGAATAGCAGCCATAAACTTTTAGTTTAAAGAAACTGTGCTTTAGTTAGATAAATGTAAACTGAAAATCGGTGCAAAACTTTTATGCGGATATCACCAGTAATATTTTTGACAATACATCGATTCAATATCCTACACCCCTTTTTAATTCTCAGCATTTACTCCTGAGTTGGGCGCATCATAGCATCTTTGTTGGGTCACAGGCACTGTGCTTCTATAACTTCGGAATTTCTGGTATCATAACGCGCTTTGTCGCAAAATAGGGAACAGTTAACCAACTCGAAAAATAATCAATTTATTGTCTTAGCTATAAGAACGCCCTACGTAAGGTTTGGTCAGTATAAAAATGAATCATTTATTTCTGGAAATTAATTAAAACTACAATATTTAAAAAAATCAACAAATAAGGTATCGTATTCAACAGGCTATAAATAGTTCTTGATTGAATTGGTGAAAGAGGAGTTATGAAAACAAAAGTCTTTGGTTTCGCTTTATTGTTAGGTTTGGCTACAATTATTGGAGCTTGCGAAGGAGGAGGCGATACCCCTTCTACAACTGATACTCCACCCGCTGCTGGAGAACCAGTTGATGCTCCAGGGACAGTACCTGAAGCTACTCCCACAGCTACCCCATAGTTGATAATTAGTATTTAGGCTATTATCACTATTTTGAGAGATCGCTCCTCATCTTCTTTTTGTTGATTATGTTATGCAGGTTTACCTGTTGATTTTGACAACTTGAGAATAGAGCATCGCGTTTTAGGGCTAATATTTGAAATTTTTTGAAATTTCCCTATTTCGCTTTGGTAGAAAAGGTAAACCTGGTAATGATTATCGAGATTGCCAGGTTTTTATGTCAGTAAGTGTTTGAAGTTATAGAATCTCTTTTTGTCCGTCTCCGATATTTGACATCTGCTAAAGTTTCTCAAAAGTTTCTCAAATTCCTCATTCTCATCTTGAGAATAAGGCTAAACGTTAAGCTTTAACCATTAAACTTTATAATGCATGGGGATGTAAAACTATCGCAAATTTAATTTGAGTCAGCGGTACACCGCCCTGTAATGGCATTCCCCAGTCAAATACATTCAAATTATGGGATGGGCATCCTTGCCCGTCCGAATTTCCATAGTTTTAATTTTTTGTATTGCATTCAACCAAAAAGCGCAATATACCTTTCCAACTACTCTATTCTAAGAATGGGCATGAAAACTTGATAATTAAAAATTATTTTTTAGTATTTTTGAATTAAAAGCGCTGAATAATAAAAAATAATTAAACATGAAGAGACAAAAAGCTCAAAAAGCAGTTTTGTTAGTATTTTTAACTGTCATCATCAGTATTTTGGGAGAAATATTTTTATATCATAAAACACCTGTAATTGCATTACCCCCAAAGGTAGATATTCCAGAAGAAATATTAAGAACAGAAATTATCATCGAAGCGCGATCGCCAATTGATGGCAAACCTCTAAGCCCCGCCGAATATGCTCAATTACAAGCCGAACTAAAAACACGCCCCTACCCACCCCAACTTAGTCCTAAAGTTCGGGATACGGTCTTCCTACTCCGTTTACGCAAGATATTGAAAACCATTTTCCCTTTTATAAATTTTTGATTAAATATTGGGGATAGGTCTAAGGTTAAAAGTCTAAGGTTAAAGGTCTAAGGTTAAAATTCTCCTTGTCCCCCCATCTCCTTGTCTCCTTGTCTCCCATTTTGTTTATTTCTCAAAAAGCGTACAAAAACTAGAAATAAATGTAAAGAATATATATAGATATACAAAAAATAGATTCACTTATCCATAATATTCAGCCTAATAGCTCCATGTCTATGACCACTATTGCCCCAGAACAGGTTAACAGCATTATTCGGAACCAACATCAAGACCCTTTTGAAATACTTGGTTCCCACCAAATAGAGAAAGATGGCAAAAAAGTCTGGGTTGTGCGAGCTTACCTTCCCAATGCGAGTGCTGCTTGGGTGGTTCTTCCGGAAGAACGGAAAGAACAAGAAATGCAGAGCGTACATGACCCCCAGTTTTTTGAATGTATTATAGATACTCAAGAACTAACTAACTACCAGATCAAGGTTAAAGAAGGAGACAGCGAACGAGTATTTTACGATCCCTACGCTTTTCGTTCTCCTAAACTCACAGAATTTGATTTACACCTGTTTAACGAAGGGAATCATCACCGAATTTACGAGAAATTAGGAGCGCATTCCACTGAAATTAAAGGTGTAAAAGGTGTTTACTTTGCCGTTTGGGCCCCGAATGCACGCAACGTCTCAGTGCTAGGTGATTTCAACAATTGGGATGGACGTAAACATCAAATGCGTAAAAGTTCTGATGTTGGAGTTTGGGAATTATTCATTCCCGAATTGCAAGTAGGAGAACATTACAAATACGAAATTAAAAATGCTGCTGGGCATATTTACGAAAAATCCGACCCCTACGGTTTTGCTCAAGAAGTTCGTCCCAAAACTGCTTCTATCGTCACGGACTTAGATACTTATCAATGGGACGATCGCGATTGGATGGAAAAACGCCGTCATACCGACCAATTGAGTGCGCCAATTTCAGTTTATGAAGTACATTTGGGTTCTTGGTTGCACGCTGGGACGAATGAACCACATAAATTACCTAATGGTGAAGTTGAACCTGTGGTAGCAGTTTCGGAACTCAAAACTGGCGCACGCTTTTTAACTTATCGGGAATTAGCAGAAAAACTGATTCCCTACGTCAAAGAATTAGGCTACACCCATATTGAAATGCTGCCAATTGCCGAACATCCTTTTGATGGTTCTTGGGGATATCAGGTAACTGGTTATTACGCTCCTACTTCCCGTTTTGGTAGTCCGGAAGATTTTATGTACTTTGTTGATCAGTGTCATAAAAACGAAATTGGCGTAATTGTAGATTGGGTTCCCGGTCATTTTCCTAAAGATGGACACGGTTTAGCTTTCTTTGATGGTACTCATTT
Organism: Plectonema cf. radiosum LEGE 06105; assembly: GCF_015207665.1. Taxonomy (GTDB): domain Bacteria; phylum Cyanobacteriota; class Cyanobacteriia; order Cyanobacteriales; family Nostocaceae; genus Rivularia; species Rivularia radiosa_A. Next base: position 30,732 of record NZ_JADEWL010000057.1, on the reverse strand, counting down.
ATACGAACACGCAGACCCCCGCAAAGGCGAACATAAAGAGTGGGGAACTCTAGTGTTTAATTATGCACGTCATGAAGTACGTAATTTTTTGACAGCCAACGCTTTATTTTGGTTTGATAAATACCATATTGATGGCATTCGTGTTGATGCAGTAGCTTCGATGCTTTATCTCGATTACTGTCGTGAACCAGGAGAATGGGTTACAAACGAATATGGCGGTCGAGAGAATTTAGAAGCAGTAGAATTTATTCGTAGTGTAAATCACCTTATATTTAGTTATTTTCCCGGTTCGCTTTCCATAGCCGAAGAATCGACTTCATGGCCGATGGTATCCTGGCCTACCTATACTGGGGGATTGGGCTTTAACCTGAAGTGGAACATGGGCTGGATGCATGATATGCTCGATTACTTCAGCATGGACCCTTGGTTTCGTCAGTTTCATCAAAATAATCTGACCTTTAGTATGTGGTATCACCACAGCGAAAACTTCATGTTGGCGCTGTCTCATGACGAAGTGGTGCATGGTAAAAGTAATATTATCGGCAAGATGCCCGGAGATAGATGGCAAAAACTAGCCAACGTGCGCTGTTTGTTTGGCTTTATGTTTGCTCACCCCGGCAAAAAAACCATGTTTATGAGCATGGAATTTGGACAGTGGAGCGAATGGAATGTTTGGGCAGATTTAGAATGGAACTTGTTGCAATTTGAGCCACATCAGCAGTTAAAAACATTCTTCCAAGATTTGAATCAACTTTACCGTAGTCAACCTTCCCTATATACTCAAGACTTTGAAGAACCTGGGTTTGAGTGGATTGACTGTAGCGATAATCGTCACAGCGTAGTTTCATTTATCCGTCGCGATAAAAATTCTGAAGATTTCATCGTAGCTGTTTGTAATTTTACTCCCCAGCCCCATTCTCACTACCGTATCGGTGTACAGCAGCCAGGATTTTATACCGAATTGTTTAACAGTGATGCGCGAGAATACGGAGGTAGTAACATGGGTAATTTAGGCGGGAAATGGACGGATAATTGGTCGATGCACAATCAACAATATTCCTTGGATTTATGTCTACCACCATTAGGAGTATTGATTCTGAAATTAGATCGCAATAAAACTGCTGAGGTAATCAAACAAGAGTAATTTAACTTTCCTGGGGTGAGAAGTCGGGTTTTGAGCGGAAATATCTGTTATTCAAGATAATCATCCTAAAAACCCGTCTTCTGATTATGAGTAAATAAAAATACCATTCTACGTAAAAAGAAATTAGAAGCAAATCCGGTACCCAGATTATGTGATAATAACCAAGCTATTCGCTTTTCCTTAAACTTTAATTGCCGTGCAGTCAACCGATAATATCAACGAACTGGTTGAAGCCTTACAACAGCCAGCAGATTTGGCTTTTGAGCTACCCGATCCCGAAGATGAAGGAATTCCAGACACAGATTTTCTTCAACAGTTAGACGTAGCTTGGCAGGTATGCGATAAATTTGATTTACAAACTGATATCTGGCGAGGAAGAATTTTACGCGCTATTCGCGATCGCGAAAAAAAAGGAGGAGATGGGCGCGGTACCGGCTTTCTCAAATGGCTCAAGGAACGAGAAATTAGTAAAAGCCATGCTTATAGTTTAATTGAGTTAGCAAACAGTGCCGATACTCTTTTACAATCCGGTAAGCTGGAAGTAAAATCTATCAACAACTTCAGTAAACGAGCCTTTGTAGAAACTGCCAAAGCATCACCAGAAGTGCAGGTGATGGTAAGTGAAGCAGCACAAAATGGCGATCGCATTACTAGGCGAGAAGTAAAGCAGCTTTCTGAGGAATGGACTGCGATGTCTTCGGAATTATTACCCGAATCAGTTAAACAAAAAGCAGCGGATAATACCCTTCCGCCGCGCTATCTGGCACCGTTGGTAAAAGAAATGGAAAAATTACCACAACCCCATCAAGCAGTCATTCAAGATGAAATTACCGCTAATCCAGATGTTGAAACCCTCAAACAGGCTACAACTGATGCTCGTTATCTAGCAAAATATCTCAAAGCTGCCGTACAAGTACAAGCCCTTTCTTCCCAAGAAGTTGATATCGAAACAGCCCTAGAAGAAGCCCAAAGAGTCGGATGCATGAATATAGCTGCGGATTTAGTGAATCAAGCATCCCAGATAGAGCAAACTATCGCTAAGTTATATATGACTTGGAAACGCATCGCTAATTTATCAGATCGTCTTTATGTCGATACAGGGGCTTCTACACCGCATTTGAGGTTACTACTTGATTGTTTAGAACCTCTGGGTGGTGAAGTCATGGAATTACAGATTAGTGGTACTACTGAACGTACAGTCCGCTTGCAAATCCAAGAAACCGAGTAATCACCAGAAAATCCACAGCAAAACCCCCCTTCTTACACCATACTATTGAGTTTCTAACCCTGTTCCCTACTTCCTTGATCACAATTGTCTAACCAGACATCATAGCGATCGCTCAATTATCGTCAATTATGAATATTGCTCCACGCAGTTGTAGGTTAAGCTTTGCAGCCTTGTCCAATCCTTTATTATATCCAAATAAAGCGTTCTCTACATTTGCACCATTGAGATCGGCATGGCTTAAATTAGCACCAACCAAATAAGCACTACTTAAATTCGCCGCAGCTAAAAATGCATTGCGAAAGTTTGTATAGCTCAAATTAGAATTAACTAAATTAGCGTAGCGCAAATCCGCACCAGATAAATTAACACAGCTAAGATTGGCATTACTGATGTCAGTACCGCGTAAGTCAGCATTTTTTAAAACAGCATCGCTCAAATCACTACCAGACAAATCAGCCTCACTCACATTGGAAATACTCAAGTTAGCTTCTCGTAGATCAGCACCCACTAATTGAATTCCATTGAGTAAGGTTTGGCTAAGATTAGTATTTCGCATATTAGCACCTGCTAAGTAAGCATATTGCAGATGAACTCTGCTCAAATCAGCACCGCTAAGATTAGCACGAGTTAAATTGGCACCATTTAATCTGCTACCAGGAAAATCTCTTTCTCCTACTGCATAACGTTGAAGTAGTTCAGTTGAACTTGATGCCATTAATACAGCAGGTAGTTTCTTCTCATCCACGTGATTCATTTGACTGCTTACGCTTGAATTCAATTTAAAGCTTAGTTCAAAAATCTTTAAATATTACTCTTTAATCATGACAGTTTATTTTACTGTCTCAAAAACATTACCTCTAAATACAATTGTCTTAGCACCGAGTTATTACGGATATATGACACTTCATTCACTGGCATAGAAGGGATGGGTAATAGGTAATCGGTAATCGGTAATGGGTAATCGGTAATGGGGGAAATAATTAATAACGAGGAAGTTTTGATGGACACGCTACGCGATCGCCCAATTACCAATTACCTATTACCAATTACCAATGACCAATTCTTAATTCTTAATTCCCGTTGTTGCGATACCACGTATAAATTGCCGCTGTCCGATGAGGAATAGTAACATTACAGGTACGGTAGCAATGGTGACTGCTGCCATTAGTAAAGGCCAATTATTAGTAAATTGCTCTTGAAACTCAGCTAAAGCTAGTTGTACCGTTCTTAGTTCCGGTTTAGTTGTAAACACTAAGGGCTTAAATAAATCGTTCCATTCACCAATAAAAGTAAATAAAAACAGCGTTACTAATGCCGGGCGGGCTAAAGGTAACATTACTTGCCACAATATTTGTAATCTATTTGCTCCGTCTATGGCTGCCGCCTCTTCTAATTCTACGGGAATACTTTGAAAATACTGCCGTAGTAAGAAAATACCGAAACCATTAGCAGCAGTAGGTAAAATCAGCGCCCAGTAGGTATTTATTAAATGTCCCCATTTGAGTACTAAAAATACAGGAATCACCAGTAATTGAAAAGGAATTACCAGCGTCGCTAAAACAATCAATAGTAATAGCGAGCGCCCTCTAAACTTCAACCTCGCTAATGCGTAACCTGCCAATGCCGAAGTTATAATTTGAAAAGAGGTTACACAAACAGCGACTAAGGTAGAGTTAGCAAACGCTATTAAAAACTTACCTCGCCCCCATGCATCGCGGTAATTGGTTACATAAGAGCCATTTTTTGGTAACACATCTTGAGTCGTCCCGGTGGTTGCGAATGATGTTAGGAACACCACAATTAGCGGTAATAGGATAATCACCGCCAGCAGCAATAGTACTCCTAGGGTCAAAAAATTACCGTATTTTCGCGTCCGGCTTGGTTTAAACATAAATAAATCTTTATCCAAGCATTAGTTTTCCTGTTACTAGAGCAATCGCCCCCAGCAACAGCTAATCTATAACATAGTGGCTTGTTAAGTAAAATTAAACCACGTAAATTCCGTTAATGATGAAGGGTAAACCATGAAGCGCAAAACTTAACCTAACTGATGCTGGTTATTAACATAAAGCAATTTATACCTCTGACTTGATATCCGTAAAGGTTGGTTTGTGACAAATCTAATGACTTCATTCAAACTTCATCATTTTGTATCAAATATCATATTTAGGAGGGAACCCAAGATGCAGGAGCTTATAGCCCCATCTGAACTAGATTATCGCAGCGAAACATATAAAGACGCTTTTAGCCGCATTAACGCCATTGTGGTTGAGGGAGAACAAGAGGCATACGATAATTATTTATCACTAGCGCAATTACTACCAGATAAAAAAGATGATTTAGTTCGTCTTTCCAAAATGGAGATGCGTCACAAAAAAGGTTTTCAAGCTTGTGCTAAAAATCTCGAAGTAACGGCTGATATGGAATTTGCCAAGAAATTTTTTGCTCAACTGCATCAAAATTTCCAAGACGCAGCCGCACAAGAAAAAGTTGTTACCTGCTTGTTAATTCAATCTTTGATTATCGAATGTTTTGCGATCGCCGCTTACCATATCTTTATTCCAGTCGCAGATGCTTTTTCTCGTAAAATTACTGAGGGTGTTGTTCAAGATGAATATACTCACCTCAACTTTGGAGAAGTTTGGTTGAAAGAACATTTTGCACAATCCAAAGCTGAACTAGAAGAAGCTAACGCCCAAAATCTGCCTATTATCTGGAGAATGCTTAATGAAGTAGAGCAGGATGCCGAAAATATGGCAATGGGTAAAGATGCTTTGGTAGAAGACTTTATGATTCAATATGGAGACGCATTGAGTAATATTGGCTTCACAACTCGCGATATCATGCGTCTTTCTGCATACGGACTCCGAGCCATATAAATCGCAGTAGACTGTCTTGTTTGACAACAGGAATAATTGCCATTTGATTGCTCCTCGGCTTTTCTCGCCCTAAATAATAGGGTACCGTTTACGGTTTTCCAGAGGAGCAGTTCTTATGGTGTTTATTTATATTCCACACCTTTAATCCTTTCACAAAGCATAAGCCGAAATTAACAGTTCATGTTTGGTTTAATCGGACATCTCACAAGTTTAGAACACGCGCAAAGAGTAGCTAAAGAATTAGGCTACCCAGAATATGCCGACCAAGGACTAGATTTTTGGTGTAGCGCTCCACCCCAAATAGTAGATAATATTACGGTAACAAGTGTAACCGGGCAAAAAATCGAAGGGCGGTATGTAGAATCTTGCTTTTTACCGGAAATGCTGGCTTCTCGCCGTATGAAGGCTGCCACTCGCAAAATACTAAATGCGATGGCTCATGCCCAAAAGCATGGTATAAATATCACAGCTTTAGGCGGTTTTTCTTCGATTATTTTTGAGAATTTTAAGTTAGAACAAATTCCTCAAATCCGCAACATTAAATTAGAGTTTGAACGGTTTACTACAGGAAATACTCATACTGCTTACATTATTTGTCGGCAAGTAGAGCAAGCCTCGACAAAACTTGGGATAGAACTAAATAATGCAACAGTTGCGGTATGTGGTGCTACGGGAGACATTGGTAGCGCCGTTTGTCGTTGGTTGGATGCCAAGACAAATGTCAAGGAACTGTTATTGATAGCGCGTAACGTCGAACGCCTTTCATCCTTGCAATCTGACCTCGGTCGTGGAAAAATAATGGGTTTAGAGGAAGCGTTGCCCCTAGCAGACATTATTGTTTGGGTGGCTAGTATGCCCAAAGGTGTGGAAATTGACCCCACGATGTTGAAAAAACCTTGCTTGTTAATTGATGGCGGCTATCCTAAAAATTTAGGAACCAAAATTCAGCATCCCGAAGTGTATGTACTCAACGGTGGCATTGTAGAGCATTCTCTCGACATTGACTGGAAAATCATGAACATTGTCAACATGGATGTTCCAGCACGTCAACTTTTTGCTTGTTTTGCCGAGTCAATGTTGCTTGAATTTGAAAAGTTGTACACTAACTTTTCTTGGGGACGCAATCAGATTACCGTAGAGAAAATGGAGCAGATTGGTCAAGTGTCCGTCAAGCATGGATTTCGACCGCTGCTAGTGTGACGACGGTTAACAGTTAACACAGGGGCTACAAAAAATCATCCCGATTTGACAAGCCACTATTATTGCCTGCTCAACAAAGGATATTTTTGCTGACGGGGTTCTTTAGTAGTTAACGGTTAACGGTTAATAGTTATGAGTTAAGGGTAAGGCAGCGCCGCAAGAGGGAGTTTCCCTCATCAGCGACTGCCGAACTCGAAGAGTCAGAATTTATTCATATATTTTCTCAACTCATAACTCATAACATTCATAACTTGATAATTCACAACTAATTATTTAAACAATGGCTACAACACAAGAGCGTAAACCGCTACTTTTGGACTTTGAAAAGCCCCTTGCAGAACTAGCAAGCCGAATTGAGCAGATTCGTAAACTTGCCGAAGAAAATGGCGTTGATGTGACTAATCAGATTCATCAATTAGAAGCACGCGCTATGCAATTACGGGAAGAAATTTTCAGCAGTTTATCCCCTACCCAGCGGCTACAAGTTGCTCGTCATCCCCGTCGTCCCAGTACTCTGGACTACATTCAAGCAATTACCGATGAATGGATCGAACTACATGGCGATCGCTGTGGTTCGGATGATCCGGCTTTAGTCGGTGGAGTCGCACGTTTGTTAAATCAATCTGTAGTAATTTTAGGGCATCAAAAAGGACGAGACACTAAAGATAATATTGCTCGTAATTTTGGCATGGCTTCTCCTGGAGGATACCGCAAAGCATTACGGTTGATGGAACACGCTAACAAGTTTGGAATGCCCATCGTAACTTTTATCGATACTCCGGGTGCTTTACCTACCGTTATTGCTGAGCGGCAAGGTCAAGGTGAAGCAATTGCTTATAATTTACGAGAAATGTTTTCTTTCGACGTTCCCATTATCTGTACCGTTATCGGTGAAGGTGGTTCCGGTGGAGCTCTCGGTATTGGAATTGGCGATCGCGTGATGATGTTTGAACATTCCGTATACACCGTTGCAACTCCTGAAGCTTGTGCGGCGATTTTATGGAAAGATGCAGGGAAGGCACCCCAAGCAACGGCAGCTTTAAAAATAATTTCCCACGACCTGAAAAATTTGGGGATTATCGACCAAATATTAGCAGAACCAATTGGTGGCGCTCATTCCGACCCTTTGCAAGCCGCTCGCACTCTCAAAACAGCGTTATTAGAGAACTTGGAAATACTCAACGGTTTTACCAACGAAGAAAGAAAAGAAATGCGCTACCAAAGATTCCGCAAAATGGGAATTTTAACCGAAGCTGAACAATGATAGCTTTCTAGAGATTGCCATTAACTGCGGCAATGTTATAATTGCCTATGTTGCTTAACAGTTATTAACAATAATCTTTGTTTTGTCATAGGCAAACAGAAATTAATGTCATAGGCAATTGGAATTGATGGCTTCTGGTCATCAAATAGTGAATCTAAGCTGGGGTTAGCGGAGCGTCTGTAAAAGAGATAGCCATGCAATACGGCTTATCGTCGAGAAATTACTGTTTAACATTTAGTAAAAATCTCGACTGCTAGGGACTATTATTATTTTGTGAAAAAAAAAGACAGTCCTTTGTAAAAAAGTTTTAGTAAATAAATTTACTTTGTTAATGAAGCATCGCACTTTTTGATTTGCTTAATCTATATTATTTAGGCTGTTTTCTTGTGGAGTGATTTCTTTTATCAATAGGAGTAAACAACTAATGATTTCAAAACAACGGTATGGTTGAACATAAAAAACGTGCCTTGATTACTGGTGCAAGCAGTGGTATTGGCAAACAAACAGCTTTAGCTTTTGCATCTTCGGGAATAGATGTTGCCTTATTAGGTCGTTCTACCGATAAATTAGCAGCAGTAGAAAATGCTGCGATTAAAGCTGGAGTCCAAGCTAAAACTTATGCAGTGGATTTAGCAAACCTATCGAAAGTCCAAGAACAAATATATCAAGTAGCATTGGACTTTGGTAAAATAGATATTCTTGTTAACAATGCTGGTATGGGTTATACCGCCACATTGAGCCAAACATCTTTATCTGACTGGCAAAAAGTAATCGATTTGAATCTTACCAGCGTATTTGAATGTATTAAGGGAATTTTACCCTCGATGCGCGAACAAAAAAGAGGCACAATTATTAATGTAGCTTCCATTGCGGGCAAACAGGCATTTGCTAACTGGGGAGCCTACAGCGTTAGTAAGGCAGGTGTAATTGCTCTTTCTCAAGCCCTCGCTCAAGAAGAACGAAACAATGGAATTCGTGTAACAGCCGTCTGTCCCGGTGCAGTAAATACAGAACTTTGGGATTCAGAAACCGTAAATGCGGACTTTGACCGTTCAAATATGCTTACACCAGAGATTGTTGCTCAATCGATTCTCCACAGCGCATTACTACCAAGACAAGCTGTTGTTGATGAATTAATTTTAATGCCTAGTGCTGGGGTCTTATAAATTATCATTTGTCAACTATTCTTCGATTGGTCATCAATTACCAGTCACGACAATAATTCACAATTAATAGCACAATTACTAATTCACGATACGTAATTATTCCCCAATCAACTACTTTTATCAGTTTGATACCAGGGTGAATTACGTGGTATCGCATTGGGTGGATACAATATTCACTCTAATTGCGGATTATTTCGTCACTGTAAATTGTAATTGCTCACACCTTGATTTATCACTCATTCGCCCCCATTTTAATTAAGACTGACATCATGACTATTGCTAGTTCTAACGGTTCCAATGCTTCTCAATCTCCTCTGATTACGAACTTAGAAGATGCCGTAAATCCCAGACCAGACCGCAATACTAAAGCTGGCTCGCAACCTAATTTACATCCTCCCTCAGAGGAACACATGGAGCAGATGAAGGATGCTGTCAGAACAATGCTTTTAGGAGTTGGAGAAGACCCGGAAAGAGAAGGGTTACTCAAAACACCCAAGCGGGTAGCAGAAGCCATGCGATTTCTTACTAGTGGCTACAGCCAATCTTTGGAAGAGCTAGTTAACGGTGCCATATTTGACGAAGGTCACAACGAAATGGTATTGGTTCGCGATATCAACTTTTTTAGTTTGTGCGAACACCATATGTTACCGTTCATGGGTAAAGCTCATGTTGCTTATATTCCCAATCAGAAAGTTGTGGGACTAAGCAAACTTGCTCGAATTGTAGAAATGTATTCTCGTCGTTTACAAGTACAAGAACGTTTAAATCGACAAATTGCCGAAGCTATTCAAGAAATTCTCGAACCACAAGGCGTTGCCGTAGTCATGGAAGCTACACATATGTGCATGGTAATGCGGGGAGTACAAAAACCCGGTTCTTGGACTGTAACCAGCGCTATGTTAGGAGTTTTTGAGCAAGAACAGAAAACTCGTGAAGAATTTTTTAGTTTGATTCGTCACCAACCAAGCTTTTTTTAAAGGTGGTAATTGGTAATTGGTAATTGGTAATTGGTAATTGGTAATTGGTAATTGGTAATTGGTAATTGGTAATTGAAGTATATATTTTAAAAAGCGCTTACCGTGTCCGTCAAAACTCCCTGATTATTAATTATTTCCCCTATCCCCCATTACCCATTACCCATTACCCATTACCCATTACCCATTACCCATTACCCCTACTTCCTTAGTTTCTCAAATAGCTGACTAACTTTATCTAAATCCTTATCTCCGGGTGCTGTTTCTACGCCGCTTGATAAATCAATGCCGTTGGGTTTTACTTTATTTAGGGCTTCTAAAACATTTTGGGGGGTTAATCCTCCAGCGAGAAACCAGGGACAGTCGGGGTTAAATTGTTGCAGCATATCCCAATTTAATGTTTTACCTGTACCTCCCAATTGTTCGGGATGATAAGCGTCAAGTAATAAGGTATCTACATATTCTGTGTAGGTTTTTGCTCGATCAAAATCATCGGCAGTTTTGATTCGCAAAGCTTTGATGATTTCTATATTTGGCAAATAATCACGCAGTTGTTGACAAAAGTCAAGGAATTCGTCTCCGTGGAGTTGTACACCTGTTAATCCAGTTTCTGCGACAGTTTGAGCGATTTCTTCTTTGCTAGAGTTTGCGAAAACACCGATTTTATCGGTTTGCTGCGGTAACTGCTCGATTACCGCTTTTATTTGCTCTGAGTTGACATACCTCGGTGATGAAGGTACGCAAATAAATCCTAATGCTGTTGCACCAAGAGAAGCAATGGTTTTACCCTGGTGTGGTTGAGTGATTCCGCAGATTTTTACTCGCATATAATTATGAATAGCAATATGAATATTTGTAGCGAAATTTGAAAAAATTGTAAATTCTTACGACATATTTAGGTTATTTTCTCAGCAATTTTTATAATTTTGATGGCTTATATTTTTTGTCTCTTCATTTAGGAGAAGAAGCTTTGATTTCATCAATATTATTAGCAGTTCAACCAACAGTTCCCTCCACACCTAGTTGGAATCCTACTGTAGGAATAATCATTAGCGTTTGCTGTTTAGTTACAGTTTTACTAGCTCCCAGGATTATTCGCTATCCCCAGGTAGGACCCAAGTTTCCCGGTTTACCTCTGCCTTTGAGTGTACCAGCATTTGTTGGTGCTATGTGCTTTGGTCATCTTCTCGGTGTAGGTATTGTTTTAGGATTGACTAATATCGGTCGTTTGTAGGTATGTAGAGACGCGATATATCGCGTCTCTACAAATCTGTTGCTAAATGAGCAGTAGTGTTATACGTAGTGCCTAGATGACATTAAGATTCAATGTTTTCATCTTGATGAGGAGTTTGACTTTTATCACGTTTAAGGGCTTCTTCTAAAGCTTGAATTTGTTCTCTACGTGCTTCTAATTCTAAAGTGCGACGTGCCAAATCTTGATTTTGTAGAGTCAAGTTTTGTCTCCAATATTCAGCACGTTCGGCTTCTTGACGAAGAAAATCTGGAGAAATTCCGGTAGTAAGATATTTTTGGACTATTTCTAATACCCAGTTACTTGCATCTTCAATTTTTTCAATTTCCCCTGTTGCAGAAAGTTCTACTAAAACGAGTAATTTTTCGGTTAAATGCTTACCTTTCCCCAAAAGAATAACAGCTTCTTCTGGAATCATTGCCCACATATTTTCAGTTTCTTGACGCGCTAACAATCGTAATTCGGATTGAACTAAAAATTCATTTTTATGCACCTGGGCTAGATATAACATGATTTTTAAAAGTTAGGAGTTGGGAGTTAGGAGTTAGGAGTTAGGAGTTAGGAGTTAGGAGTTGGGAGTTAGGAGTTAGGAGTTAGGAGTTAGGAGTTAGGAGTTGGGAGTTGGGAGTTGGGAGTTAGGAGTTAGGAGTTGGGCGAATTATTAAAGAACTTTGCAATTAAATGAGCTACAAAAATATATCATCAAAAATCTTATGGGATGGGCATCCCTGTCGGTGCAATTGTACTCTTTTAAACTCATAACTCATCACTCCTAACTCTTAACTTTATTTGATGCTTTTAAGGCGATCGCGCAAAATTTCGGCTTGTTTTTCCGCTTCACTCAAAGCATCTCTGGCTCCTTGTACCACGTCTGGGGGTGCTTTATCAACAAATTTGGAGTTGCTCAATCTACCAGTCAAAGATTGTACTTCCGCTTCTATCTTACTGAGATTTTTCTCTAGTTTGCCACGTAAGGCTTCCATGTCGATTACACCTTCGAGAGGAAGGAGTATTTGTACTGTACCAAAAACCCCTATTGCAACTTCCCCTGATTCTGCGGGTTTTGATGATTCTACTTGCGGAAGATTTGATGGGGAAGATGATTTGAAGAATCTTTTCCACAATTCTTGTCTTTTTTGGCTAGAAAGTAGGTATATTCTGATGAACCATAGTGAATAACCAAGTCCGACAAGTTTAAAAAATGTTCCGAAGAAAGGGATGTCATCTACGGTAATTGCTACAGCATAAGCTACTCTGGCTAAGGTAATTGTCAGGAAACCTAAGATAATTAATCTTAAAGCTGTTTGAGTTTTCTTCTTCGTTACTTTATCGCTCCACAGTTTGTCAGCAATAGTTAAATTCTCTACTTTTGCTAAATCTTTAATATAAGATGCTCCAGTATTAAGAATTTGACGTTCTTTTCCGCTTTCGCTTTGCAAATTAACGGTAACTTTTACTGAAGGTTTAACGTCTGCTTCTGCTCGTAAGTTGCGAATTGTGCGAATTGTCCCAATTAACAATTCAAATTCTGCTTCTAATTCGGAATTAATTAATTTTACATCTGCTTGGGGATAGCTTTGTAATGATAAACTTAACCCAGAATCTGCTTGTTGTTGAGTCAAAGTATGCCAAATTTCTTCGGTAATATGAGGCATAAAGGGACTGAGAAGTTTTAAAATTCCTTCTAATACATATGCTAAAGTTTGTTGCGCTACTCGTCGCGATGTTGGTTCTGCATCTTCTTGTAAACGAGATTTAACCAGTTCGATATACCAATCACAAAAGTCACCCCAGATAAATTCGTAAAGTCCCTTAGCAGCTTCTCCCATGCCATATTTGTCCATGTAATTATTGGTTTCTTGGACAACTTGATGGTAGCGAGACAAAATCCATTTATCGCTTAATTCTGTTGCTATGGGTTCTCTCAATTGCTGTGGTGTTTGTTCGTCCAAATTCATCATTACAAATCTGGCTGCATTCCACAACTTATTTGCAAAGTTACGTGATGCTTCTACAGATGCTGATTCATCAGTTTTACGGTTGTAATCCAAGCGGATATCTTGTCCGACACCAATAACTTCTTTTACCAAGGTGTAGCGTACAGCATCGGTACCGTATTTATCAATTAATAATAACGGGTCGATACCATTTCCCTTGGACTTGGACATTTTTTTACCGTTTTCATCCAGTATCAAACCGTGGATGTAAACGTCTTTAAACGGCATTTCTCCGGTAAAATGACTACCCATCATGGTCATTCTTGCTACCCAGAAAAAGATAATATCGAAGCCAGTGACTAAAACGCTGGTAGGATAATATTTCTTCAAATCTTCAGTTTCTTCGGGCCATCCCAAGGTAGAAAAAGGCCACAAACCGGAAGAAAACCAAGTATCAAGTACGTCTGCATCTCTTTCTAATTGGACGTTTTCACCAAATTGCGCTTTGGCTTTTTCCCAAGCTTCTGTTTCATTTGTTGCGACTATAAACGGTGTATTATCCGTAATTTCACCGTTTGTTTCGCTAACAGCGTACCAAGCGGGAATTTGATGTCCCCACCATAACTGACGAGAAATACACCAATCCTTCAATTTTACCAACCAATCGCGATAAACTTTTTGCCAACGTTCGGGATAAAATTCTGGAGACTGTTTCTGATCGAGAAATTCCAGTGCTTTATCAGCCATCGGACGAATTTTAACGAACCATTGAGTAGAAAGCAACGGTTCTACAGGAACTTTACCACGTTCGCTGTAGGGAACGGTATGTTTATAATCTTCAATCTTAACTAAAACTCCATCCGCTTCCAACCTTGCTATAACATTCTTCCGAGCCACAAAACGGTCTTGACCTTGAAACTCTCCGGCATTTTCATTCATCGTGCCGTCTTTGTTCATAATATTGATAAACGGCAAATCGTGACGCTTACCCATTTCAAAGTCGTTGGGGTCATGAGCAGGAGTAACTTTTACACAACCAGTACCGAAACTGGGGTCTACTAATTCATCAGCAATGATGGGGATTTCGCGGTTCATTATTGGTAAAGTCAATGTTTTCCCAATTAAATGCTTATAACGTTGATCATTGGGATTAACAGCAACTCCAGCATCTCCCAACATCGTTTCCGGACGAGTCGTAGCTACTTCCATATACCCGGAACCGTCGGTGAGAGGATAGCGGAAATGCCAAAGTTTACCATCAACTTCCTTCTGGTCAACTTCCAAATCCGAAACCGCCGATTGCGAAGCCGGACACCAATTAACTAAGTAATTTCCCCGATAAATTAAACCTTCTTCATAAAGACGAACAAAAGCTTCAAGAACAGCTTGGGATAAACCTTCATCCATTGTAAAGCGTTCTCGCGTCCAATCCACCGATACACCCAAACGCCGCAACTGATTGACAATTGTCCCTCCAGATTCCTTTTTCCACTCCCAAGCACGTTCCAAAAACTTCTCACGTCCGACATCGAAGCGAGTCTTACCTTCTTCCTTAAGTTGGTTGTCGAGGATTGTTTGTACCGCTATACTCGCATGGTCGGTTCCGGGAAGATACAGCGCATTACGTCCCTTCATGCGGTGATAGCGCACCAGACAATCAATCAAAGTATTATCAAAAGCATGACCCAAATGCAACTTTCCGGTAACATTCGGTGGCGGAATCATAATAGAATAAGGTTCGCCGCTGTGATTTAGGTCAGCTTTGTACAAAAGTTTTTCTTCCCAAAACTTCTGCCATTTAGCTTCGGTGGAAAAAGGCTCGTAAAGACTTGGAAGGTTGGTAGTCATGTTGGGAAAACTCCGGCTTGTCAGGAATCTAATAAACTTTAATAAATTTTGCCACAAGCTTGCCTTGATCTTGACAAAATCGTTAAAAATCTAATTTGTTCTTTGTGGTTGAATGGGGAGAATAAATTTAAATTTTTCCCGAAATTGAAATATTTAATCGAAATTAGTTTGAGTTTACTAAAAAAAATATGGGCTGCAAAAAAGTTTTTCGTGCAGTTCGTATAGTTGTATAAACTAATATTGACTAAAAAATATAATTATGCAAAGAATACATCAATATCTAAACAACTGATAGTAATAGATGACAAAAATTATCTTTATTCCATAACCTAGACAAATTTTTTTATCTAAATTCTGCGTATTACACTCAAACTTATGGGAACAACCTACCATAGATTTACTCAGTTAAATTTGCATAATTTCTGTCTATTTACACCTAGGAATAAAAAAAGAGTTAATTACAACTATGACAACTCAAACTGAAAAACCGATAAGTAAATTTATTTCACCTTGGGCTTACATTCCCAGTCTTTATTTTGCTGAAGGGATGCCGTATATGATTATCAATGCGGTATCGGTGGTTTTTTATAAAAATTTAGGAATTGATAACGCTCAAATTACATTTTGGACAAGCATAATTAACCTTCCTTGGGTTGTGAAAATGTTTTGGGGACCAGCGGTTGATATTTATTCTACAAAAAGAAGATGGCTGCTGACTATGCAGTTTGCCATGTGTATATGCTTGGGTATATTAGCTTTATCTTTTCAACTACCAACATCAAGCTTTTTTTCTCTTTCTTTAGCAATACTATTAGTTGGTGCTTTTATTTCTGCAACTTACGATATTGCCACAGATGGCTTTTATATGTTGGCATTAACTGAAAAGAAACAAGCTTTTTTTGTGGGAATTCGTACTTTATCCTATAGACTAGCAATTATCTTTAGTACGGGGTTTTTAGTTTATTTAGCAGGAAATTTAGAAAAGTCTACCGAAAATATTCCTTTAAGTTGGAGTATTACTCTTGGATTTGCATCTTTCATTTTTGCAATACTTTTTATATTTCATCTTTTTATTCTCCCACAACCAGAATCAGGAAGAAAAACTTATACAGAATCTACAAGAAATGATATCCCTTTTGTAACAGTAATTCGCTCGTATTTTGCTCAACGTAATATCATTCCTATTTTAGGATTTATCTTACTTTATCGATTGGGTGAGGCGATGCTGCTCAAAATAGCAACTTTGTTTTTATTAGATGAAAGAACTGCTGGTGGTTTGGGCTTAACTACATCAGAATACGGCTTAGTATATGGGACTTTTGGTGTAATTTCGTTAATTAGCGGTGGTATTTTAGGTGGATTATTAATTGCTAAATATGGATTAAAAAAATGCCTCTTACCAATGGCTTTAGCATTAAATTTACCGGATTTATTTTATGTTTACATGGCTTATGCTAAACCACCATTAAAATTAGTTTATCCTTTAGTTTCCTTAGAACAATTTGGTTATGGTTTAGGATTTACAGCTTTCACAGTATACTTAATGTACATTTGCAAAGGTGAATATAAAACCTCTCACTTTGCTATATCTACAGGATTAATGGCATTAGGTTTAATGCTTCCCGGTGCAATTAGCGGTGGAATTCAAGAATCGGTGGGATATCCAGTATTTTTTGTGATTGTTTGTTTATTAACTATTCCTGGTATGGCGACTATCTTTTTTATTCCTTTGGATGAGGAAGCAAATTAGAGAATGATTAAAACGACTTCTGAGGATTAGAACGTAGGTTGGGCTGAGGAACGAAGCCCAACAAGCAAAAACTTTGGTATTGTTGGGTTTCATTCCGTTCAACCCAACCTACAACTACAACTCATCTTTTTAGATAAATATCTATAATCTAAAATCTAAAATTATATGTCTTACGTTTTAGGAATAGATGGTGGTGGAAGTAAAACAATTTGCGTCTTAATGGATGATAAACGTCAAATTTTGGGACGTAGTGAAGCTGGTTCTTCCAATTATCAAAGTGTGGGACTTGAAGCAGCAAAATATTCGATAGAATCTGCAATTAGTAAAGCAATATTTGAAATAGAAAATATTCAAATACAAGGAATTTGTTTGGGATTAGCTGGTGTCGGACGTTCGAGAGATATTGAATTAATCAAAAATATAGTTAAAAATATACCCATAATTAGTAATATAAAACCACAAAATATCATTATTTCTCACGATGCATTAATTGCTTTAGTAGGTGGAATTGGTAACGATGTGGGAATTGTAGTTGCTGCGGGAACTGGTTCGATAGTTTTCGGTAGAAATATCAAAGGAGAAACCAAAAGAGTCGGTGGTTGGGGATATATTTTGGGTGATGAAGGTGGAGCTTATAAAATTGCAGTTGCGGGAATGCAAGCAGCTTTAAAAGCTTATGATAGACGTGAAAAATCAACTAGTTTGATAGAAGTTTTTAAAAATCATCTTGGTTTAAGCAATATAGAAGAATTAATAGAAGTAGTTTATCGACGGGGATGGGGTGTAAAAGAAATCGCTGCTTTAGCTCCAATTGTTGATAATGCAGCAGCATCAGGTGATGAAGTGGCGAATAGGATTATTGATGATGCTGTGAGTGAGTTGGTGAAAGCTACGGTAACTGTTATTGATGGAATTTTTGTTGAGGGAGATTTTTTAGAGGTAGTTACTACGGGAAGTGTTTGGAAGTGTAAGTGTCAGATGTGGGAGAGGTTTACTGCTTCGATTGTTGATAAGTTTGCGGAAGTTAAGGTGATTTTTCCGAGGTTTGAAGCTGTTTATGGTGCTGGTTTGTTGGCTTTGAGGAGTTTGGGGGAAGGGTGAGTTTTGGGTTTTTGCGGGGAATACTAGGAAAAGAGAAAAAAACCGCAGAGACGCTGAGGGCGCAGAGGAAGAAAGTATGAGAGAGTTTGGTGGGTTGGAGCAGTTGACTTATGGTGTGATTGGGGCTGCTATTGAGGTGCATCGGATTTTGGGAGCGGGTTTTTTGGAGTCAGTTTATCAAGAAGCATTGGCTGTAGAATTTTCGCAACGCAAAATACCTTATCGCGATCAATTTCCTATAGCTGTAAGTTATAAAGGACATCCTGTTGGTGAAGGAAGATTAGATTTTTTAGTTAGTGATATTTTAGTTGTGGAATTGAAAGCTGTAGAAAACTTAACCTCTAAGCATGAAGCCCAAGTTATTTCTTACCTAAAAACGACTCAAAAACCTCTCGGATTACTCATAAACTTCAATGTTCCCATTCTCAAACAAGGGATAAAACGCCTCATTCTCTCTTCCTAATTCTTTCTCAGCGTCCTCTGCGTCTCTGCGGTTTAATAATAAAATATGATTAACCGTATTACCAGTATCAAATTAACCGAGAATTTTTAGGTATTATTTTACAAGATATAATTTCTGAGTTATAACTCAGGAAAAATACTTACGAGTAGAAACAGGCTACTTGTCAATGAAAGTTGTAAAAAAGACGGTTAGTCTGCTGGTATTAAGTGATTTAAAAGAGGTAAGAAATCGCAGAAAATTCTCTTTTCGTTTACTAATTATCAATTTATTTATTATGGCAGGATTTTTTTGGATTCTGTCTGGTGCTGATAATCTAAAAGTCAAGCTAAGTTTAATCTTATTTAGTTTATTTTTATTAATTCCTGGAATATTATTAATTCGTTTTGATACTAGCGAATCTAATTATTTTGCAATCAATACTAGTGTTAATAAGTTTATTCATAAACGTATAGAATTATTTGCTAACAAAGTATATATCGCTGAATATCCTTTAAAAAATATTAGGTTTATAGCGATTAAAAGAACAAGCGTTCATCGTGATGATGATAAAAATTATTTAGTTAGACTATATTTCAAATCTCACAAATATATAAATATCGGCTATTTCCCAACATCCAAAAAATCTTTTATCATTGCAAAAACTATATCTAAATTCTTAAAAATACCTTTGAAGTATTAATGTCTAAAATTTGCTAAACCTCGCATTGCTAATAAGGCGCTACCATAAGCGGCTTCTGTATTTATCGAAGAAACTACTGGAACTCCTAAATATTGCTTTCTAATCTCGCTCCAAACAAGATTTTTTGCACCACCACCAGCCGTATAAACACAACTTAAATTATCTGCTCCAAGCTCTTGCAATAACTCATATCCTCGCGCTTCAATTCGAGCCATACTTTCTAACAACCCATGTAGAAATTCTACAGAATTATCAGGGCGCGGTTCTAATTGGGGTGGTAAATTAGAGTCATTAATTGGAAAACGTTCTCCGGGTTTTAATAATGGATAATAATTTAAACCACTTGATTTTTTTACATCTATTTCATTACTAATTTTTTCTAATTCCTCATTACTAAAAAATTGCTTTAATACAGCACCACCCGTATTAGAAGCACCCCCGGTTAACCATAAATCTCCAAAACGATGACTATAAATTCCGTATTGAAAATTATCTACACGAGTACGACTCAATAGTTTTAAAACTAATGTAGAACCCAAAGAAGTTACCGCTTCACCGGGAGAATTTGCGCCACTACCGAGAAATGCTGCAATACTATCTGTCGTACCCGCACACACTAAGCAATTTTTAGGAAAGTTGTATTTATCAGCAATATCGGAACGCAATTCACCGATAGGATTTCCCGGAATTGTTACTTTTGGTAGATGAATTGATATCTGTAATTTGCTAAACCATTTCGGATATTGCAATGTTTCTACGTCATAACCTAGTTTTAAAGCATTGTGATAATCGCTAATACCCAACTTCCCATGCAAGAGAAATCCCAACCAATCTGCTTGATGTAAAAAATATTTAGCTTTTGCAAAAGAAGGTAATTCCATCATCCACAACAGCTTTACAAGGCTAGAAGTAGCGCTCAATGCAGTATGATTTGCCGGTGCAATGTCTTTTAACTTATCCCCCATCGCCGCTCCCCGTGCATCATTGTAGAGTAAAGGTGCATCAACAGGATTTCCCCCAGCATCGCACAGTAACACTGTCGAAGAAGTACCGTTAATTGCAATCCGGGTAATTTCTTGGCGTAATTTCTTGTTAATTTGCTCTAGAAGACTAAATAAAGCAGTTTCCCAGCAATTTGTTAAATTAGTCTCGCAAGACACGTCAAAAGCCAATCTGACCTCCGCTACGATTTTTCCCGCAGAGTCGATTACAATACCCCTAGCACCAGAAGTTCCGAAATCTATACCTAAATACATTTTTTCAGGTCAAAGGTCAAAGGTTAAAGGTTAGAGGTCAAAGGTGAAAAATTCCTAACTCCCGTACAGACGTAACGCCCGGCTACGTCTCTACAACAACTCCTAACTTTTTCCCTATTCCCCATTTCTAATTGTTGCATCTTGTTACAACTTATTTCCCAATTCGGGTAAAACAGTGAAAAGTAGAAAATGAAGTAATAATCACCTTTATTGAGATTAGGAGATTTCTGATATGTCAATTTCAGACACTCAAGTTTATATCGCTTTAGTTGTAGCACTGATTCCAGGTGTTTTGGCTTGGCGTTTAGCAACTGAACTCTACAAGTAAGTAATTCTTAATTCTTAAAACGAATGTAGAGTTTGTAATCCTGGCAACATTAAGTGCATTTTCCGGAAGCTTGTAACTTTTGTTTGTAAGCTACTTAAGAAAAGCCACTTATAAATGCCAGGGTTATTTTTTTGACGCTAGTTCTAAGTGTAGCAGTTTGAAAAAAATGAAGTAAGATGGCAGCACGTGAAACCCGTAAATAATCGATATTAGATATTTACGAAATTTACGAAAAATTCGTTCTTTTTAAGGAGATTAAGTCTATTACCATGAATGCAATTCAACCGTCTAACCCGGAACTACAGCCGATACAGCGGCGCAGGAATGTTGCTAGACCTCATCGTCATCTACGGCAACGTTCTTATCAAATAATGGCGTTGGAAACAACAGTAAAAATAGGGGTTAACTTGGCGATTTCCGCCGCAGCAGTATCGGCTTTAACTCAACTTTTACCTCATCATTGGTCTGGACAAGAAAAGCTGCGACAATTACGTACCGAAGTTAACACTACTCAAGAACGTGTGAATAATTTAAGGGCAGAATTTGATCAAACTTTTGATTCTCGTCAAGCTAATAGGGTGATGCAACAACAGGGAAATCTGATACCGCTTAATCAAAAAAGAATTGTATTGACGAACCAGACAACACCGGCTGAAGTCAGAGAATATACACCTTAATATCTTGAGGGAATATTATTTTTGAGTAGAATAAATTTTCTTGCTTTTTGTCCCTATATAGTGAGTCAAAAAAGAGTTGCGTTACCTAACAGCTAATAGTTAATAATTAGTTGCTAATTATCACGTTACTTTGCAATATAATTATCATCTATTAGCTATTAGCAACTAGAAAGAATGAATTACGATCAAATATTTCTGAAAAATTTAAAAGTTTAGTTGTATTTATTCCCAGATTTCTCATTCCGGATGCATGGGAAGCAGTAGTTCATTTAACCAGCTTTCTACTTGCACACGCAAGTTAAATGTTAAATTATCGGTTTTA
The DNA here is from genome assembly GCF_015207665.1 of Plectonema cf. radiosum LEGE 06105. GTDB lineage: Bacteria > Cyanobacteriota > Cyanobacteriia > Cyanobacteriales > Nostocaceae > Rivularia > Rivularia radiosa_A. The sequence continues at coordinate 9,264 of NZ_JADEWL010000057.1, read as the reverse complement.
TTAGCTCTAGGTGGTAATTGCTTTAAAGCACGATAATAATCGGCGATCGCAATATTCCATTCGCCCCAGATATGGTAAGTTCTGCCTCTTTCAGCTAAAATATGACTTTGCAATTTGCCAAAAAATAACGCTGTTTCAAAATTATCGATAGCTTCTGTATATTCTCCTAACTCGCGCAAGGTGATACCCCGGTTAATCCAGGCTCTAACATGACTGGGATCTAAATCTAAAGCTTTTTCATAATCACCTAATGCAGCTTCTAAATCTCCAATCGCAGCATAATAGTTGGCTCGATTGTTGTAAGCACTAGCCAAAGTAGGATTTAGTTGTAACGCTTTGTTAAAATCACGAACCGCTTTTTGTTCTTCACCGCTCTGAAAATAAACCAATCCCCGATTGTTGTAATCAATCGCGTTACCAGGATGACGCTCAATCAACTGATTAAAAACGGCGATCGCCACATAAAAGTCACCTTTTTTGGCTGACTTTAAAGCACGAGAGCGTAAATCTTTATCTGGATAATTGTCGTATAATTTAGTATTACTATCCTCATGGCTATGGTCATGAGCAGTAAATTTTGCAGTCTTAAGTCTGCCGATATTATCTTGCTTGTCACCGAATGTTGAAAATAAGTGAATCTTCATATCATCCTGCCTGAGTTGGTAATTTTATAAAATAAACTGATAGTAGGTTCGCGCTTTTTGTGATGCCCCCCGTGTTCGGATTGATTATCCGTAATTGCCAATGTCCAACTATCCCAAATATATAGTTGACACTCTCCACGACCAAACACAGCATAATTACACTGTAATGAATGCAAATTAATCATAGATACCAACTCTTCAGTGTCAATTCCAGAAAATCACAAATAATTGCAATTTAAAACCCTACCAGATAACACTGCGATCGCAACTGGTAGAATGCCTTCAAGCAATACATATTTTTATTGACGATTGATCAACGACTCATCTACGGTTTCTAAACAAGAGAAAAGTAACAAAATGGTAAATACAATTTCTTATCCCAATGCTCCCGATTTAGCCCCAGATGATTACATAGTCATCGGTTTAGCAACCTGCTTCATCAAAGAAGAGGGAGAAGTGCATCAAGTTGACGTAATCGAACCCATCCCCTCAGCTTCCTTAGAATCGCTGTTCAAAGGTATTCCCACTTCCTACAAATCAGCTGTTGCAACAACATTAGGAAGCGTCTTAGATGGTGAAACAGCTCGTAAACCACCAGAATTGGATAACTCCGCACAAATAGTTGACGACTTTAGCGAACGAGCATTTGCCGCAGCACGCACTTACAAACGTAAAGAATCAGCACAATCTTTAATTCCTTTGGGTGGAACCTACAGCGATTTTCAATACTCCGTAGAGAAAAAGCGAGTATTAAACGCTCAAAGAGTAGTTAACAAAGATGACAACGTAAAACAGCATTCCCATACTCATAAAATTTTGTAATAGGGAATTGAGCATTCCTTGTTCCTTTTCTCCGGCAAGGAATGCAGTTATTAAAGGCTCTGCCTCGCGTTAAATCTAGGCAGCAGCTTGTAAAGTTCTATTCTCAAATTAGAGCATAGAAGCAAATGCAAAATTTTGACAAAAGCGCAACAATAAATACATACGCAATAAAAAATCTAAGCATTTTCCTGTAGTGAATATAATGGACTAACCTCAAATCCCTTAAAAACAGTTCTTCACGGAAAATGCAACTCTGGACACCCAAACAACAACTGCAAAACGGTAAATTCATCATTCAAAAAGTTTTAGGTGGGGGTGGTTTTGGTATCACCTACAGCGCTAGGGTGTGTAAATATTTAGATAAATTTTATATTATGCATTTAATCAGCATTCGCAATTTACGTGCTGATACTGCTAAGTATCCAGATGCAGCCGAGCAAGTTGAAGCTTGGTATCGTGTTGTAAATTCTGCATCATGGCGACATTTAGACGATGTTCGACAAATTTATCCGTCTGCTGATGCAGTAGGAAATTTTACAGTTTTCAATATTAAAGGTAATACATACCGTCTAATTGTAGACATCGATTATGAAACCCAGACAATCTACTACAAATACTTTCTAACTCATGCCGAGTATGATAAAGATAAATGGAAAAAGAATCCTTATTTTTGAAAGTTGACTAACTTGTTTGACTCAGACTGATAATATAATTTTCGAGAAAATTAAAATTTTATATTCATAAATAATAGGTCAGAAAAATGTCTTTAGCTTTTGATAGAAAACTATACGGAAAACTTTTAGCAGAATATCAACCACAAGTCATTACATCAGAAGCAGAATATGAAGTTATGCTCGCTAATGCTGAACGGTTAATCGGTTGTAAAAATCGTTCCCAAGAAGAAACAGCTTTGTTACAAATTTTGGTGAGATTAATAGAAGAATATGAAAATAAAAATTATCCGATGAATAAATCCTCACCTCATATAATTCTTCAACATTTGATGGAAGCACGAGAAATTAAACAATCTGAACTAGTAGAAATTTTCGGTTCAAAAGAGATTGTCTCGGAAATTATCGACGGTAAACGCGCAATTACTGAAACGCAAACTAAAGCTTTAGGAGATTTTTTTCATGTTTCTCCAAAATTATTTATTAGTTAATATTTGTAGGGTGTGTGACGGTTACGAAAAGTTTTCAATTTTAACGAAATAAATTGACTTTCCCGTCACGCACCAATCGATAAACATGGTGGGTTAAGGTGCGATAATAGCACTTACAAATTACGATTTCATATCTTTGGAAATATGCTCTGTCAAAATTTCCAAAATATAATCTTCTACAGAGATACCTTTTTCTTCTGCTCTTTGAATCAAATACAACTCCATATCTGGTGGTAAATTAAGTGTTATTGTCATAGAAAATTAATTAAGATTGTCATTACTTTATATGTTGTCACAATACGCTGATGGTGCGTGACGGTAAATCAATTATTAATCGTTTTTATTCAAATTCATGCAAACCGTCACACACCCTACAATCTGAATAAATCATGTCAGCTAAAGTAACTCTCACCATCACTGAAGGCAAATTATCCGGAAGACAATATATATTCGATTCCCGCACTAGCTGTATTCTTGGTAGAGCATCTGAGTGCAATATCAAACTACCAGATGATGATTTTAAAACCGCCAAAGCATTCAAACAGGCACTATTAAACGTATCGTAAATAATGTATGCTGCCTATTCATAACCCACGCAGGTGGGTTTTGCCTGTGTAGCAGCGGTTTCAACCGCCAGGTATAATGTCAAACCAAACCTTCCCCCAACAATAAAAACCATGCTAAAACTCTACGGCGGTGCGCGTAGTCGTGCTTCAATTATTCAGTGGTACTTAGAAGAATTAGAAATTCCCTACGAATTCGTCAAGCTTGATATGCAAGCAGGAGAACACCTCCAACCCGAATTTTTAGCGATTAACCCCATGGGTAAAGTTCCTGCAATCACAGACGGGGATTTCCAACTTTGGGAATCCGGCGCGATTTTGCTATATCTTGCTGATAAATATAGTAAAAAAACTCTTTCTCCAGAAGAACGTGCTATTTATTCTCAGTGGTCGTTGTTTGCAAATGCGACTTTGGGACCAGGAGTTTTTCTAGAAGCTAACCGAGAAAAAGAAATGCCCCGTTTAATTAATCCCTTGAATGAAATATTAGCGGAGCAACCTTTTTTAATGGGTCAAGAATTTACTGTTGCTGATGTGGCTGTGGGTTCAATTCTCAACTATATTCCGATCATGCTCAAGCTGGATTTAAGCGAGTATCCAAATGTTACTAATTATATGACAAAACTTTCCCAACGTCCGGCATTTCAAAAGGCTATGGGTATTTTCAGTTAATTTTAAAAGTTAGTCAGTAGGTTGGGTTGAACAGGAAAATCAACTTGAGAAAGTAAGGTGAATTTATCATTATTGTGTCGTAACCCAACATCAATGTTTTTATTTTAAATAAATTCAGTTATTGCAACACACGAATAATAATAGAAGATGTTGGGTTACGGCTTACAGATTAATTTCTAGTTGAAAACCATTATTATTCCTGCGCCTAACCCAACCTACGACCTGCGAGCTATGTTTATCTAACGATAATTTGTAAACTGCAAAGCGACGGGCAAATCTTCTTCTTTTAACCGCTGCATCACAACTTGCAAATCATCTTTATTCTTACTACTAACTCGGATTAAATCTCCTTGAATTGAAGCCTGTACTTTTTTGAATTCATCACGAATCAATTTAGAAAGATTCTTGGCAATTTCTGGACTAATACCTTTTTTTAACTTGATTTCTTGATTGACACGATTACCACCAGCAGATTCAGCTTTACCAAACTCAAAGATTTTTTGAGAAAGTTTACGCTTTGCTGCTTTTTCTCGGAGTATAGTGTTGACTGTTTCTAAGGTGAAATCGCTATCTGCATTCACTTTAATGCTTTCTTCTCCTAATTCCATTGTAGTTTTAGTGTCTTTCAAATCGTAGCGGCTCTTAATTTCTCGCGTAGTTTGGTCAATAGCATTAACCAATTCTTGTCTATCAAAATCGCTAACAACATCGAAAGAATAAGTAGAAGCCATAAAACAAAACCCAGTTTTCTTTATTCGTAGTTTTACATTTAAATAATTGTATTTGATAGTTGATAGTTAATAGTATTTAGTCTAACAAATGTCGAAAAAATAACAATTAACAACTTAATTACTTGCTTGAATGATGCTCAAAACAAATAAAGTACAAGAACAAACTAAGCCGATAGCATACATTAGCGATCGCAAAAGTGGGATATTTGAAATATAAAAAACCGAATACAATAAACGCGCTGCAATAAAACTTAATGCCGCCCATGCAGAAGTGGGAGAATTAACACCTGTTACGTAAGCCATCAAAGCCGCAGCAGCAAAAATTGGAAAGGCTTCAAAAGAGTTTTGATGCGCCCAAGTAGCTCGTTGTGCATAAGGTGGAAGCTTTTCAAACATTGCTCGTGGTGCGTAATAATCATAACCGACACTCATACGGGCAAAAGCAACAGCTAAAAACGGAAAGTAAATTAGCAGGAAAGCTACAGCAATACAGTATAAGAATAAAACTGGTACGGGTAATTGTGGAACAGGCATCAACATAAATAAAATAAAGAAATTGTGCAAAATATTAGGGCAAAATCTACTTTTCTATGTAATTAAATCGTTGAGTGGATGGTTGAGGAAACGAACCATTTTTATCAGTTATTACTGCAATTGAGGCAAGAAGTTACCGATTTATTCTCTTTCAAAGACAGCGTATACTATTAACGGCATATAGTCGCAGTCTTTAAGTTTCACTAGTCATAGGTAATTTTAGATTTTAGATTAAACAATGAAAATCTTTTAAGACGGCAATAGTTAATATTTTTGTCTTTCAAGCCATTGTTCACCTGCAAGGTGCAATCGATCTATTTCCAGGATAAATCTAAAACCCTCGATACTTGATGTCCTTTTCAGTAAATGGATCTCTCTTCGGGTTCCCTAAGATAACTTGGACGATACGGAAGTCCACACACGATAGGGTGGACTCACCGCAACGCAGTATCCTCAAAATCATGAATCCAAAATCGAATCACTAATGACTAATAAAAAAGTAACTAGAATAACTGGTTGACTAATCAAAATAGAACACAGTGACCACTTTCCTTTGTTCTTCCGCATCCTTACACGTTTGTAGCAGAGTGCGACTATCGTGAAAGGCAAAGCAGACGAGTTGCTGACAGCGGGAGATTATTTCTTTATTACATTGATAACTAGCTTCAGCAAGGGACAAGTGGTCATTGCTGGAGTTTTCTACTAGATGCATTACCTTTTCTAGTTGCTGGCGCGATTCTAAAGGCTGACGGTCTAAACTTTGGGGTAAAATCACTGTAAGAAAGTTAGGGTCAGCTCGCATCGCGCCTTTAATAGCGGCTGAATTTGTACCTGTAGCACCAGAGGTGATGACTCGATTACCCGATAAAACTAGGGCATAAGTCATCATTTCAATCAGATTCTGATGGGTAATAGGCACATGACGAGAACCCAGCACCGCGATTCGCTTGGAACCCATTTGCTGAATAGTCGCTAATTCTTGCGCTAATGTATCGATGCTGTTTACTACGTTTGTTGACTGACTCAAAGACAGATTTAATTGCTATTAAACGACCAAAGTATTTTAGCAGGTGAAAGAGTTGTCGGGAACCTACTTATGGTTAGAGCATACAATTTTTAAACTGATTTCTTTAACAGTTCAATTGCTTGATCGCACCAATCGAGCCATTGTGTTTCATCGCGAATACCTCTATTGAGAGTTAAGTATTGGAATTTCGCAACCCGGCTAAGTTGTTGGGGATTTTGAAAATATTTCTCTTCTAACTCTTTGTATTTAGATAATTTCTCAATATGAGCTTGACGATGATGCTCTAATTCTTGAATAATTGTATTATCTGATACAATATGTCCGCAAAATATTTTAACTAATAAATCATCTTTAACTGGCATTGGTTCGCAAGGTTTGGCAATCCATTCTTGCAATTCAATAGTTCCTTGTTGTGTAACAGTATAAACTTTTTTGTCTGGTCGCCCTTCTTGACTAATTATTTCAGAAGTTATCCAGCCAAGTTTATCAAGTTTTGATAACTCGCGGTAAATCTGCTGATGAGAAGCTTGCCAGAAAAAACCTACCGAACCATCAAATCGCTTGGCTAAATCGTATCCACTACAAGAACTTTCAATCAAAGATGCCAATATCGCGTGTGCTAAAGACATAATTCTTAACCTTTCTTTATATGCAACAAGTTGCATATTTGATATTATGCAATTAGTTGCATAATACTACAAAAAGTAAAGGATTAGCCAATTTATGTCTCAAGTAATGTCTGGACGTTTTACAGCCGAAACAAGCGAACCCTTCCTAGTTTTTTTGATTGGGATGCGAATTAACAAGCTTTTTGCGGTTAACAAATGGGTACCAACTGCAATGGCAATGACACCTATGTTACGCACTTTGTACGAGCATCCCGAAAAGGGCTTTTTGGGTGGGGAAAGTTTTCTTTATTGGCGAGGAGTAGGATTAATCCAGTACTGGCGTTCTTTTGAGGATTTAGAGCGTTTTGCTAGAAGTCCAGAAGAACCGCATTTAAAAGCTTGGCAGCGGTTTAATCGAGTTGTGGGTGCCGATGGTAGTGTTGGAATTTGGCACGAAACCTATCTAATTAATCCAGGAAATTACAAGGCGATTTATGGAAATATGCCGATTTTTGGATTAGCTGCTGCAACCAAACATATATCAGTGACAGAGCGCAAGGAAAGCGCACCTCGGCGTGTAGGGAATATTTAACAGTTATCAGTTATCAGTTATCAGTCCTCGAACTCGGTGTATGGTGAGAAATAGAATAGGAAGCATATCAATTGATAACTGTTCACTGATAACTGTTCACTGGTTTACGATCGCGTTGTAGCGGGACTCAAATCCATTAGAGAAAGTAAGCGGTTGATGTCAAAATGCTCTCGCATCAAATGACGAACGCATTCGGCTTTAATCGGTTCGTGGACACGAACTTGACCGAAAGCACGCTCAATAATTTCCACAGTACTAAGGGTATCTAAATCTACAGAAAGAATCGGAATTTCCAATTCTTCAGCACGAGTGAGGATGAAAGATGGAGGTGGTAACTGTCCGGTGAGAATCAGACATTGAGTAGAAGTTTCCAATGCAGCTTGCTGAATTTCCACGCGATCGCCACCTGTAACCACTGCCATATTTTGGCGTTTGCGAAAATATTTGACAGCAGCATTGACATTCATTGCACCAATTGCCAGACTTTCAACCAATAAATTTAGGCGATCGTCACGACATAAAACTTGTGCATTCAATTGATGAACTAATTCACCCACAGTGACACTGCGTAGCAAGTTGCTTTTGGGTAATATACCGAATACAGGAATACCTTGCTGCTCTAAAAATGGACGCATGGTATTGTTAACAGCTTGCAAATGAGAAGCGGGAACATCATTGAGGACAACACCAATTAAACGTTCCCCAATTAACTGCTTAGCAGACAACAATGTTTCAACAGAAAATAAGGACTTATAGCGAAATACTAGAAGCACCTCAGCATCTACTAAATCAGCTAATTGCACTAAAGACAAATCGAACAAACGACCTTCAGACAAATTACCCGGGCCTTCGAGTATAACCAAATCACTATCAGTATTTTGTAAATATTGACTTGTAAGAGACTGCGAATAATTGGTTGTGTCTTGGCCACAAAGACGTTTTTGCAGTGTAGTCTCGTTTAACCCCAGTAATGTGGGTACTACTCGGTTAGGGGCTAAATTGAGGCTTTGGGTAATAAACTCAACATCTTTCTCAATCAAGCTTTCTTCGGATTCTCTGAGACACTTACCAAGAGGTTTGCCATAAGCGAGATCGAGTCCAGCTTGATGTAGTTGATCAGACAAACCTAAAATAATTGCGGACTTACCGCTGGAAGGTTCGGTTGACCCAATCAGTAAATACTTAGGGGATTTTGGCACGCACGCACTCCTAATTTCAACAGTAAAAAATTTTCAACATAAAGTGCTTTGTATCTCAACCATCGCGAATAATCCCAAATAGCCGATAGTTGATTGCTAATAGCCTATAAAACTGTTTGGGCGTTCCTTAATTTTAGGTCGAACCTTCTCCAATAGAGTTATTTATCAATTATTCGTTAACGATTGGGCAATCCATCAACTCGATCAAAATACAAAATTTGAGGAAAAGGATTCTATTCCTTTTCCCCTTCCAGATGTTTTACGTGTATTTTATTCTTCCAACCGCAGCAGTTTACGGTAAAATGATTGAGAAAAATCAGTCATATGTTGGCGCTTATAGGTTTCAAGCATTTCTATTAAAAAATTTATAAACTCGAAACTTGCCATCATTACTTCATAACTCAGTTCAGCATTTCCATTAAACTGCATTCGGCAACGAGTTAAGTCCGAAGGTAAAGTGGCAATATTCCAAGTAGCAATAAAAGGAATGCTTTCACTACTCTCTATTTTACGTTCTCCTTCTAAAGCCCCTTTCTGGTAAAGACCAATCGCATAAGGTAAAAAATTACGCTTTCCACTTTGAATGTAAGGTAAATACACGCTCGCTTGTTGAGGAGTGGCAGGGGATAATTGCTCAAACACTGACATACAATAGATTCCTTAAGTTATTTGATAATTAGTAATCTTGGTAGATATACATAGTGTTCCCA
>NZ_JADEWL010000251.1 GCF_015207665.1 Plectonema cf. radiosum LEGE 06105 | reverse complement strand
GGCTTACCATCTCCCCATCCCCCCCTTCGGGTTGCGCCACTTCTCTCAACGCGGGGAACCCGCGCACGAGAGTGGCTTACCATCTCCCCATCCCCCTATCACCTATTCCTTATTCCCTTCTGATGATGGCTGGAAAACTAAATAGATATAGTATGTTGCCATGGGAATTACGGTTGCTGCAATCAATAATCCTATTACCCAAGCGGTAGCGTTTCCTTGGTTGGTTTCTTCAGCTTTGGTAAAGGTTCCTTCTACCTGTACTTCGTTAGGCACTTCCGGAGGGCCCGGATCTGGTTCTCCCGAAAGTACGCTAATAAGACGTTGTTGTGCGTCTAATAATGCTTGATTGTATTTATTACCGTTACGCAAAGGCACTAAAACTGTTTCTGATGCTACACTTTGAGCTATATCATCAGACATGATAGATTTGACTTTATCGCCGGTAATAATGGCGGTTCCGTTGGTTACGGAGTCAATTGTTAATAAAGTTTGATTTGCTTGTGCTTCTTTTGTTGGAAACCATTTTTCAAATAGAGCTTTGGTAAAACTTTCGGGAGTTTCCCCATAATCTAAACGACGAATAGTTACTATTCTGACTTCGTTTCCTGTCTGCTTAGCCAATTCATCGAAGGCACTATTGATTTTACCTTGATTAAAACGGCTGATTAAATCTGCTTCATCTACAATCCAAGTATCTGAAGTCAGGTTTGGTATGTCATACACACCCGTAGCGAAAGCGGGTACTGCAAACACCGAAGAAACGAATATCATTATCGCTAGCGATAAAATCAGCTTCGCGATATTTTTTTGCCAACTCAAGAAGTGGTTGAGGAGCTGTTTCATAGCAAAAAACCACCATACGACTTTTCACCAAAAATACTACATAAGTACTATCAAAGTCTCGTTTTCAGCAAGGTTTTCTATAGAAATGCTCTCACTAGGTTTAATACTAATAATAACAATCGAATAAATCGTAATGATTCCTGTTTTCAATGATCTCAATCGAGTAACTTGATAATAACAGACTATAAATCGCGATCGCCACGCGCCCAAGGGCGATGGGGTAGTGCAAGCGAAGCTATCGCAAAAGTATAACTTGTATAAATAATTTATGAATAATTTATGAATAATTTATGAATCATAAATAAATTTAATTGATGATTTTGCGATTGAATACATATTTGATGAAAATCTAATAAGTTCTTGACTTGAATAGAGGTATTAAAATTATTAAGATACTTTTGATTATAGTAGTTTGTTGTACTGATAAATTCATGATTATCAAGTATATATTAGATAATAAGAGAATTAGATTATTAAGTGTAATCCAGGAGGCATTAATTAAGATTTTTTATATTTGATTTGTTGAAACTAATTCTCAGAAGTTGACATTTGTGAAATTATTGAAATTCTTTAAATTATTTAGATGAATTATCTAATTGCAGTTTACACAAACCGAATCCAAGCGGAAGCAGCTTATACTGCTCTGGAAGAAGCCGGTTTACCTACTAAACAAATTAGTATCTTGGGTGCTGGTTACAAAAGTGCCGACGAATATGGATTAATTAACCCAAATCAAAAAGCTAAAAATAACGCACAACGTCTTAGTTACTGGCTTCTTCCTTTTGGATTCGCTGCTGGTTATGCTTTCAATTTGTTGACAAATATCGAAATAATTCCCCATGCTGGTATTATTAACCCAATTATTGGAGGCTTATTAGGAGCAGCTTCCGGTGTATTAGGTGCTTTTGTTGTCGGTGGTAGTGTAGGGCTGACAGTTGGTAGTGGAGATGCTTTAATTTATCGCAATCGCTTGAATGCTGGGAAGTATTTAATTATATTTCAAGGTACTGAAGAATTAGTTAAACAAGCAACTAATATATTGCGTTCTTTTGAGCCTGAAAATATTCAAGGTTATGCGGAAACTTAAAGCTTGCTATTTATTAGCATTAAGAAACCGTGCTTTTTCACATTTCAAATTACGACAAATTATCATATATTTATTGCAAATAATTAAAAGTAATTACAAAATTTAGTTTATGCAAATAATCTAAATCTTGCTAAAATAGTTTGAATTGTTTGTGGCAAGATTTTATTTAATTCTTTACTGTCTTTGAATTGCATTATTTGAGTTGTAGTTAAATCAAAAGGAAATTGTCCATTTTTATCCTCACGCTGCATTTGTGCGAGTAAAATTTGTTCAGAACGTTTACTTTGAATAGCGTAACCAATTTCAATACAAGTATTCGCACTCGGAAGCAACAACGGTTTTTCCTTACCGTTGTCAACACTCGTAATCGGTGTCGCATCCGCAATAAACAAGAGACTTCTGCGAATTTTTCGCATCATACTACTTCCCAAACGCATTGGAGCATCTTTGGGACGAATTGACTCGATTAACTTCAACGGAAGTCGCGATCGCAAATTCAATTTATCCAAACTATCGAGCAATCCTTCACGTAAAGCATCGCTAGCTTCGGGATACTCATTCTGATAACTCAAAAAAATCGTTGGTTCTAATTGAGCCAACAAAGCCTGCTTAGTAAAATAAATTTCATGACTAATTAAATCGATGTTGGCTACACAATAACCACCACTACCTTCAATATAAAATTCTATTTCGTCGCCTTCGAGATAGCGGCGAAACCAAGTTGAATTTTTTACTTCGTTGCTATCTTCCAAAAAATCCGCTCTCAAAGCCGACTTCAACAGACTTTTCTTACTGATACGAATATCTGGCTGACGTTTTTCCAGCTCTGGAATCGGCTCATACTTTTCGATATACCACGCTCTCAGAGCAATAATCGACATAATTAGAAGCTATTTCTTTTCTTGTCTCAAATATTTAACTTTTTACAAGCTTACACCCAAGTGTAACCCTTCCGACAATATACCTATAGATATCATCCGAATGTAATGTAATTAATTGTAAAATTTCAGCCCTACCGTAGTTGCTCAAACTTTGATTAAGCTACTATGTCAATATTGGTGTTTGCATCTTGATCATCTATTTCCTCTTGATTGTATTGGTACAAATATACCATAAAATTTGTGAAGATGCATTAGTGAAAAATATTTTAATAACTGGTTGATGTTAAGTAATTAATTTTCCGCTTCTAAAATTTCCTTAGCTTTGAGAATATCCTGCTTATGTTGTTCTGTGGGGGTAGGATAATTTAATTTAAGTTCTTTTAGCTTAGAGCAAATAATATCAGCGACTGCGATGCGAGTAAACCATTTGTGATCGGCAGGAATGATGTGCCATGGAGCCCATTCAGTGCTAGTGTAACGAAAAGCATCTTCGTAAGCATTCATATAATCGTCCCAAAAAGCACGTTCTTTGACATCACTTGCGGAGAATTTCCAGTTTTTGTCTGGTAATTCGATGCGCTTCATAAAACGTTTTTTCTGTTCTTTTTTTGAGACATTGAGAAAAAACTTGAGAACGATTATTCCATTATTAGTCAAATATTTTTCAAAATGATTTATTTCTTCAAAACGCTGTTTCCATATATGATTACCCATTACAGATTTGGGTAATTGTTGTTTTTTAAGTAATTCTGGATGTACGCGCAGCACTAAAACTTCTTCATAATAAGAACGATTAAAAATACCAATTCTTCCTCTTTCGGGTAAAGCTTTTACACTACGCCATAAATAATCATGATCTAATTCCTCTGAGGAAGGTTCTTTAAAACTAAATACCTGACAACCTTGGGGATTGACACCAGACATAACATATTTAATTGTACTATCTTTTCCAGCAGCATCCATTGCTTGAAAAATAATTAGCAGAGCATAAGTATTTTGAGCATAAAGAATATTTTGGTATTTGGACAATCGTTCAATATCCTGTTGCAGTTTGATTTTGGCATCACCTTTATCATAAAAATCGCCTGTAAAAGTCGTATCGTAATCTTTTTTTAGAGAAATTTTTGAACCAGGTGGAACAATAAAAGGGTCATGATTCATAATTGAATATTGCGGATTGGGCATTAGATAAATAGATTTAAAACTTTTATTATAACAGTGGACACTTGAGAGTTGACAGTTGTTGGTTGCTTCTTAAATCTTAACTACTAACTACCATCCACCATCCACCATCCACTATCAACTATCCACTATCTCCTAACCATTACCAATCATCATCTAAATTTTGCTTATTAATAGGACGCATAGCTTCTCTACCTAAAAGAAACATTCCAGTAACACCTAAACAAACGAACCAAATATACTCACCCCAATATGTAGCAATTTGCTGAGTTGGACTCATTTGTGGTTGTAATGTAGTAAAAAAAAGCGCCAAAATAAGTATCATTAACGAACTGAATCCGACAAAACTTAAACCAATCCGCATCCGAAAAGGACGCAATTCCCAATCGTTAATTTTATTTAGGTCTATCTCTGCTAATTCTTCTAAGGAATCTTCTGCAATATCGTTGGCATCTTGCAAATTTTCACTTAATTTTGGTGGTAAAATTGGTACTAATGCTACAACAGTTGGACGACGTAGGAAAGCTTCGGTATTTCGCAATATTCTAAAAGGTTTGCGAGGAGTAGAAGGTTCAGCAAATTCTAATTCTTCGGTATTTTTTTCAAGCGGGACTTCGCGTTCAAAATCCATATTTAGCCTCGTTGAAAAATTATCGCCTTGCTAATTCTATTTTTAGCTCATTTTGCTAAAAGTTGTCGGGATAAATGTAATCAATATCAATAGAATTTTGGATTTTAGATTTTAAATTTTGGATTATGAAATTGGTGACACATAAAAATACACGTACTGCAAATACCCTACC
>NZ_JADEWL010000250.1 GCF_015207665.1 Plectonema cf. radiosum LEGE 06105 | reverse complement strand
GGGGAGATGGGGAGAGAATAATTATTAACTCAAAACTCCTAACTCAAAACTCATAACTCAAAACTCATAACTCAAAACTCATAACTCCTCATTCCTAACTCCCGTTGGCTATTCATTATCTAAAAGTTGACGACGTTTTTGTTCAAATTCATACTCGGAAATTAATCCATCCTGACGTAAAGCATCCAGTTCCCGTAAAGCTTCTGCTAGCGCTAAGGCTCCTGAAGCTTTATTGGTGAAAATTGACTTGGTTGACTTACCTCCATTGAAATTACGGTCAAAAGTTTCTTCATCTTGTGCTAAATACCACACAGCCTCAATCGCGCAAGCTACTTTGGGTATTGGTGTCCAAGAAAGCAAAACATAAAGCAATCCCCATAACGGCTGTCCTAAATAAAATTTATGTAAGCCGGAGATTGTAACCGCACCCGATAAAGCTAAAATTGCAGCGATACTTCGGCTTTTATTTTTAGCAAACATATTTTCAAATTATCTATCATTACCAAATTAAATTACACAGCCGGTTCTTGTTTATATAAACTAAGACAGTTATATTAACAAAATATCCAGCTTAATTGGGCATTTTAAGTTTCTTTGATTTTCTGGAAATGATTAATTGTTTCTTTTTCTTTATCTAAGTCTAAGAAAGAAATCGCTTTTGATAAATTAAATTTTTCACTAACTACAATATCGGCAATTCTTTTGGCTTACTCTGTAAAAAAACATACAGAATAGCTATGTAATATTATTCTTAACAAGATATACTACTATTTCCGATCAAAAGACATTTAGTTTTCACGATAAAATAGAGTTAAGCACAAAAATATTTTTCTTCATAGCTGATATAGATTCAGTTTAAGGGAACTCAAACATTCTTAACTGACTTGTAAAGGATTTAAGTAGATAACTTGATATCTCACTTCAGCTTATTCCCGCTTATTAGTTGCGTAGATTAGAATAAAAAAAGTAACAATATATTAAGTCTCAGTACTCATTTAGATACAAGTAACATGGGATTCTTCGACTCCGACATAGTTCAACAAGAAGCGAAAAAGCTATTTGAAGATTATCAAGCCTTAATTCAGCTTGGTAATAATTACGGTAAATTTGATCGTGAAGGCAAAAAACTTTTTATCAGTCAGATGGAAGCAATGATGGAGCGCTATCGAGTATTTATGAAGCGCTTCGAGCTATCTGAAGATTTTATGGCACAAATGACGATTGAGCAACTCAAAACTCAATTAAATCAATTTGGGGTAACTCCTCAACAAATGTTTGACCAAATGAATTTAACCTTGGAGCGGATGAAAGCTGATCTAGAAAGAAATCCTTAATAGAGTTATGAGTTATGAGTTAGGAGTTAGGAGTTATGAGTTATGAGTTAGGAGTTATGAGTTATGAGTTAGGAGTTAAGAATTAAGAGTTAAAAGTTTCCTTGAGATAAAGGTTATGCTTCTAACTCCTGAATTTTATAAAAACTATAGTGTGCAATAAATTATTTTGCTTTGGGACGAGGGAATTGTGAAGGTGGTTTAAAACTCTGAGCCGGTACGTCTTTGAGCGCCCGCACCATAAAATCGCGCCAAATCGGTGCTACGTCGCTACCACCTGTTGCGCCCCTAGACAAGGTTCTGTTGTCGTCTCTACCAACCCAAACGGCGGTGGTTAATTGCGGTACTGTACCTACAAACCAGATATCTTTTTCTGAAGATGTGGTTCCCGTTTTACCTGCTGTGGGACGACCGAGAGCAGCATTTTTACCCGTACCGTCAGTAATTACACTTTGAAGAGCGCTGATTGTAGAAGCAGCAGCCCATGAATCTAAAACTAGTTTGGGTTTGGGTGTATTGTCTAGCAATACATTGCCGCTACTATCGGTAATGCGAGCAATTACTGTAGTTGGTGATTGCCAGCCATAATTAGCAAAAGTCGCATAAGCAGAAGCCATTTCTAACGGTGTGACTCCAATGGCACCCAGAGGCAGAGAAGTTACGGGTTCCATTGGACTCATAATACCCAAAGTCCGGCTAGTTTCAACTACCTTATTCATCCCGATTGCTTTACCAATCTTGATCACGGGAATATTACGAGACAACTTGAGAGCATGACGAATTGACATTGCACCGCCAAAACTGTTGTCATAGTTACGCGGACTATACCAACCGCTACCGTCTCGATAGCTGACTGGAGTATCATACACAATTGTATCCGGCGTATATTTTCCAGTGGCAAATGCGGCATAGAAAACAAAGGGTTTAAAAGCCGAACCAGGCTGTCTTTGAGCTTGGGTAGCACGGTTAAATTCGCTGGTTTTAGAATCTACACCACCAACTAATGCTTTAACGAAATGAGTGCGGGGATCTACAGCTACTAAAGCAATTTGGTTTTTATATAAACCACGACTCAACAGACGAGAATGCCATGTTTTAACAACATTCTCTGCCATTTGCT
Organism: Plectonema cf. radiosum LEGE 06105; assembly: GCF_015207665.1. Lineage (GTDB taxonomy): Bacteria > Cyanobacteriota > Cyanobacteriia > Cyanobacteriales > Nostocaceae > Rivularia > Rivularia radiosa_A. Next base: position 2,409 of record NZ_JADEWL010000250.1, on the reverse strand, counting down.
GGAAATCGAGTTCGACGGTAGTTTGTACTCTCATACCACCTTTGAGTAATGCATCCCGACCAAATTTTTTGGCTAACTCTCGCGAAACTTCATTTGTAATGTAAGGTAAAGCGCTACCTTGGAAAGACTTGATTTTTCCTAGCTTAATTTCTTCGTTAAGTGCATCATCGTGTTCTTTTTGGTCAATCCAGCCCAAAGACAGCATTCTTCCTAAGACGACTTTTTGCTGGTATTTTGCCTTTTTGATGTCAATGAATGGGCTGTATTGCTCTGGTGCTTGAATTAATCCAGCCATCATTGCCGATTCAGCCAAAGTTAATTGACCTGCTGATTTGTTAAAGTAACTACGTGCGGCAGTTTGAACGCCGTAATTGTTATGACCCCAATACACTTGATTGAGGTACATTTCCAAAATATCGTTTTTGGAAAGAATTTGTTCTAAACGAATTGCTAATACAGCTTCGGCTAACTTACGAGTGTATTCCCGTCGTTGGTTAAGAAACAGGTTTTTCACCAACTGCATGGTGATAGTTGAAGCACCTTGACTGACTCCTCCAGATGTATAGTTCGTGACAATAGCACGCCCTACACCTTTCGGGTTTATGCCGTGGTGGTAATAAAAATCGCTGTCTTCACTCGCTAGTACGGCTCGCTTTAGTTCCGGAGATATTTTATCCGCAGTCACAACTTCACGGTTGGCTTCTCCGTGTAAACTCGCAAGTAGTTTACCTTTAATGTCATAAATGTAAGTTGTTTCTGAAGGAAAGAAGTTACGTAGCTGTCTGACATCGGGTAAATTACGGAAACTAATTGCTAAGCCGACTAATCCTCCGGCTACAATAGAGCTTGTCAACATAGTGGCAGCTAACAAAGTTCCACCAGCTACCTGACCGACTCCTTTGATAAAATCAAAGCCTGACGAAACCTGAGCCTTGGGCTGCTTTTTTTCAAAAGTCCTAGATGACACGGCTATCTCACTTCCTCACTTGTAAATAACTAATTAATAAAGGCTGGGCAAGGCAGTTGTTTTTTTGTAGTTGTTTTTTGTAATTATATAAGGACGGTTAGATCAGCCATCAGATTATTTAAGAGCGATCGCCATCAAGTCAACACTATAAGCAACAATACAAAACTAGTATGGAGAAAAATTTTGATTGGCTACATCGGGGTACTGTAGAAATTTTTCCACAAGGGGATGATTCCGATAAAGAATCCGCAAGTTTAGAAAAGTTGTTGTCAACAGCAAGTAAACCTTTAAGAATTAAATTTGGTATCGATCCAACAGGTGCGGATATTCACCTTGGTCATAGTATACCAATGCGGAAACTCAGAGCTTTCCAAGATAATGGTCATACAGCAGTACTGATTATTGGTGATTTTACCGCTAGAATTGGCGATCCATCAGGTAAATCAGAAACACGTCGTCAACTTACACAAGCAGAAGTCGAGCAAAATGCTAAAAGTTATTTAGACCAAGTTCGACCCATTTTGGATTTTGAAACCCCTGGTAGACTAGAAGTACGTTATAACTCAGAATGGCTTGAAAAATTGGACTTGGGGCAAATTTTAGAGTTACTTTCTACAATGACTGTAGGACAAATGTTAGCAAAGGAAGGCTTTGCCGAACGCTATAAAAAAGAGAATCCGATTTTTATTCATGAGTTCCTATATCCATTAATGCAGGGTTACGATTCGGTTGCTGTATCTTCAGATGTCGAATTAGGAGCAACTGACCAAAAGTTTAACATTGCTGTCGGGCGAGATTTGCAACGTCACTTCCATCAAAAGCCACAATTTGGACTGTTGTTACCAATTTTAGTTGGTACCGACGGCGTTCAAAAAATGTCTAAATCTCTGAATAACTATATAGCCGTTAAAGAACATCCCTCTCAAAAGTATCAGAAACTACAGGGAGTCCCTGACGAACTCCTATCTCAATATTTTGAATTACTTACAGAACTACCTTTGGACAATCTGCCAGAAAATCCTCGCGATCGTCAAAAGTTATTAGCTAAAGAAGTAGTCACTCAGTATCACGGAGAACAAGCGGCTCAAGAGGCAGAACTAGCTGCAACATCCGGAGGAAAAACAGGAGAAGTTCCAGAATATTCCTTAGCTCAAGTTGAATTCCCCGCAAAACTATTCTATCTTCTCAATGTTAGCGGTTTATGTAAAAGCGGTGGCGAAGGCAGAAGAAAAATTCAGGAAGGTGGTGTACGTTTAGACGGTCAAAAGGTGACTGATACTGATACGACCTTCGATAATTCAACCCAATTGCAAGGTAAAGTTTTGCAACTTGGTAAAAATAAGTTTGTCAAACTTGTAAATTAATTAAGAATTGGGAATTGGTAGTTGGGAATTGGTAATTGGACATAGACACTTAGGAGTTATTTCTCCCCATCCCCCATC
>NZ_JADEWL010000249.1 GCF_015207665.1 Plectonema cf. radiosum LEGE 06105 | reverse complement strand
CCCATCCCCCTGTCTTATATGATTTCCCCGCGTCAACAAGCTTTAATAGCCCTACGAGATGTCCATATGGGGGCTTATGCTGACGTAGCATTAGATCGAGTGCTGCAAAAAGCTGATTTACCAGATCGCGATCGCCGTTTGGTGACGGAGTTACTTTATGGTAGTGTCAGAAGAGTGCGAACTCTGGATGCAATTATTGACCAATTAGCCAAAAAAAAATCCCATCAACAACCTTTATTACTCCGCACCATCTTACATTTAGGTTTATATCAACTACAATTTCAACAACGAATTCCTTCTAGTGCTGCTGTTAATACTACCGTTCAATTAGCGAAAGATAATGGTTTTTCAGGTCTTTCTGGTTTTGTTAATGGTTTGTTACGACAGTATATTCGGCTTGGGGAAGAGGTGGGAGAACATTTTACTATTCCGCTAAAATTACCAGAAAATCCCGTGAAAAGATTGGGGATTTTACATAGCTTTCCTGACTGGATTGTCAGTTTATGGTTAGAACAATTTGGTTTTTCGGAAACAGAAAAATTATGTGAATGGATGAACCAAACACCAAGTATTGATTTACGAGTCAATCAACTTCGTTCTTGTTGTGAGGAAGTTGAAACCGCTTTACAAAATCAAGGTATTTTGTCTGAGCGCATTCCTAGTTTACCCCATGCTTTACGATTATTAAGTCATCCTGGTTCAATTAAGAATTTACCTGGTTTTAATCAAGGATGGTGGACGATACAAGATAGTAGCGCTCAATTAGTGAGTTATTTACTGAATCCCCAACAAGGCGAAGTGATAATTGATGCTTGTGCCGCACCCGGTGGTAAAACAACCCACATCGCTGAATTAATCGGAGATACAGGCAAGATTTGGGCTTGCGATCGCACTGATTCGCGTCTGCGTAAGTTGCAACAAAATACTCAACGTCTCAATTTAAATTCGATTCAAATTTGCGTGGGTGATACTCGTAATTTTACTCAATTTCAAAATTCTGCGGATAAGGTATTACTTGATGTTCCTTGTTCAGGTTTGGGAACTCTCCACCGTCACGCTGATGCACGTTTCCGACAAACTCCGGAAAGTGTAGAGGAACTTTCTACGCTTCAAAAAGAACTATTGTTACATAGTTCAACTTTCCTCAAGGATAATGGTTCTTTAGTTTATTCTACCTGTACACTGCATCCATTAGAAAACGAAGGCGTTATCAAGTGGTTTTTAGAATCCCATCCTAATTGGGAAATCGAACCCCCCGATATTAATTCACCCATCCATGATTATTCTACTAACGAAGGTTGGATTAAAGTATTACCCCATAAACACAACATGGATGGTTTTTTTATGGTGCGTTTAAGAAAAAAGCACAATTAAAATTGTAAAATTTCGTTAATAGAAAAAATTTAAAGGAGGCAACTATGGTTAGCAATCCTGATGTCAAAAAATTGTTAAAAATCTTAATTGCAGCAGCTTGGATTGATGGTAAAGTTCAACCCGAAGAAAGAGAATATCTTCTACAAATAGCCAAAGAAAAGGATATCGCTACAGATCCAGAAATTAAGCCCTGGTTATATGAATTAGTCCCTGTAAAACCAGCGGAGTGCTACGAATGGGTTAAGCAATATTTAGGAGATTCTCCTAGTGCTGAAGATTATCAAAATTTAATTCAAGATATCAGCGGTTTAATTTACAGTGATGGAGAAGTGGCGGTTGAAGAAGCCAAGTTATTAGCCAAGTTACAGCAATTATCTGACGAGAGCGAATCAAATCAACGGCATTTAAATACTATTCTCAAACAGATTCAAAAACTCTACCGTCGTTGGGTTGAAGTGCAAAACTGAGAAATAGTTAGGAATCAGTTGTAGAGACGTAGCATTGCTACGTCTGTCGTCATCGTCTTCCTATTCTCCGTTATTTTTTTTAACAGTATAAATACTAATATATAAAGCAATAATTATTGCTTTTATAAAGAACTCACGATAGCTCTGGAAACTCTGAAAGTGTTAGTGTTAGGCTGCAATCAGTTTAATAATCACTTGCATAAAATTTTCAGAAATCGTGAATATGTTTTTAAATTTTCAAAACCCATATCAAAAAGCAGTTTTATTTAGCGTTGGTACTCTAGGCAGTTTTGCGACAACTGGAATCATTATGACGAATCCAGTACAGGCTGCAACTATGTCTTATCGTTCCGAATTTAGCGTCACTTCAAATAATTTAAATGGTGAAGTTGCTACGGGAAATTTTTCTTTCACCAAATCTGAACTCCCATCCGGTAAATTCAGTTACAAACTGACATCCTTTGATGCATCTTTTGGAGCTTTTGGAATTAGTAAAAATTTAACTTTGAGCGATATCAAAGCAAATCCAACACCATTTACCGCACTCAACCAGGCTTTTGTACCAGACAAATATCAAAACATCTTACCAAGTGTCTTAGCGGAAGAAAATTCTAATTATGTCGGAGATGGTGATTTTCCACCAGATGACTTTACTTACCAATTTACTGGAGAAGATTTTCAAGATATTCAGAATAAATTGACTCCATTTGTATCTGCTTTTATACCATCTATTGATACTCAACAATCAACAACTTTACTAAATTTAGCTTTCAGTCAAGGTGGAAAAATCAACTTTACAACTAGACAAGTTTCCGAATCAGGATTTGTCCAAACATCAGTTCCAGAACCAACTACAATATTCGGCATTGGGATTGTAGGAGTTGGATTAGCATCCACCCGTCGCAAAACTGTAGGTAAGCAAATTAAACAGAAAACAGCCGTGTAATCCCAAAACTATAATAAAATTAAGTCGGAGGAGTTACCCTCCGGCTTGTTTTGAATTACAACTCGTAAGGTACAAAGGTTTTCTTGGTTGCATTACAGATGGGACAATGCCAATCTTCGGGAATATCCTTGAATGCTGTTCCCGCTGCAATTCCAGAATCTGTATCACCGACTACGGGGTCGTATATCATCGAACATTGACGGCAAATCCATTTTTGTGTCGCTGGGTCGTCATTTGCTTTCTTGTGTGGGGCTGATTTACCGTTTAGCGTTTCCAAGGCTTCCGTATATTGACGGGCATGATGATTTTCAACGTTCGTTAAAAGACCAAAATTATGTGTGGCTTTGCGGAACATCTCAGCGTGTTCGCGGGATTCTGCTTCTTGGGTTTCAAACTCCGCTACAGCTTTACCATCTCTATCTGCACGTGCTTCTTCTGTAAAACCCGGATACATCGTTTCGTATTCGTAGGTTTCACCTTCTACCGCTAATTCTAAACACCGTGCCGCGATCGCCTTTTTTTGTTTTTCAGTTAAAGACTTCGCATCATCTACTACCAACTCTGGATGCATTAACCGAAAGTGAGCAAAAGCGTGTTCTGTCTCCTGATTCGCAGTATCCTTGAATAGCTTAGAAAGTTCGCTCATTCCCAACTTTTTCGTCACTTCCGCAAAGAATAAATATTTCCTATTTGCCATCGACTCCCCACCAAAAGCCGCTTCTAAGTTCTTCGCGGTGTTGGAATTTGATAAATCCATGCTGTGCAACCTCTCTTTTATTCTACGCTGACAAAATTACTGTTTTAGTACTTCTAATGCGTAGTCGTTATGAATTTGATTATAACTTAAATAAAGTCATTATGACTATGGATAAATCAAGATTTTTTTGTGAAGTGGGTGAGAAATCGGGTTTTTACAGTGATTGTTTGTTGTTACAGATATTTATCCTAAAAACCCGACTTCTAATAATTGTAAAAACTCCTAACTCCAAGACACTGCGGATTCAAGCATGGTTATAGTACCGGAATCGGCGTTAATTTCAACTTGTGAACCGATGGGTATAGTGCGAATATTTTCCATATGACCGATGGTTGCTCCGTGCCAAGCGGGAATATTTAAAGGTTTGATGTGGTCGGATAATACTTGTTCTAAAGTGAGTGAACCATAATCAGTGCCTGGGTTACATCCGGGACATTGACCGAAAATGAAGCCGCCGATTTGTTTTAAGACACCAGCCAGTTTAAGGTGAGTTAGAAAACGGTCAATGCGGTAAATATTTTCGCCGATTTCTTCTAAAAATAAAATTGCTCCTTTTAAATTGGGTAAGTAGGGAGAACCGACCAAAGTAGAAAACACCGAAAGGTTTCCTCCAATTAATCTTCCGCGAACAATTCCTGAGTTGATAGTGCGAATTCGGTATTTTACCTGCATTAAACGGTCATTATCATCTGCATCTTTGATGTTTTTGAATATTAATTTTTCCCCAGCGAATAGAACACGACGGAAATAGTCAGTTTGCTGAGTTCTCCAGGAAGTAAGCCCATTGGGACTGTGAAAAGTTACGAGTCCTGTTTTGGCATGAATAGCTACAAGCAGTGCAGTAATATCGCTGAAACCAACAATAATTTTGGGATTATTTTGAATAACTTCGTAATTGAGATAAGGGAGAATACGGCTACATCCCCAACCACCGCGAATGGGTAGAATTGCGGTAACTTTAGGGTCGGCAAATAATTGATTAATATCATCAGCGCGATCGCCATCTTTTCCAGCAAAATAACCGTATTTATCTAAAACGTGGGGTGCGAGTTGGGGTATAAGACCTAAAGCGCGGACTGCATCTTGGACAATATCGAGTTCTTCGCGGACAAAAGTTGCACTTGCGGGGCTAACTATTCCGATAACGGAACCGGGTTTTAAGCGAGGGGGTTTAATTGACTTGAAATTTGCAGCTTGAGCCAAATTTAACGGTTGAATTAATGTAGAGACAGCAGTAGTAGCAGCAACCGTTTTGAGAAAATCGCGGCGATTTAACATAGGTAAAGATATAAGTTTAATTACTTAAATCCTTCAAAGGTATATGTTTTATAGCTGACAAGTAAAGGTTAGACG
>NZ_JADEWL010000248.1 GCF_015207665.1 Plectonema cf. radiosum LEGE 06105 | reverse complement strand
CTTCTGTACTTGTAACCAAATTTCTAAACTTACTAACAACCACAATTTGACACCATAACGTTGCCAAGCATCACCTTGATAATTCAACCACTGACGAATTAAATCTTGATTTAAATAAGCTGCAATTTCGGCATTTTTATCTAATAACAAACTTTTCGCACGACGCTGCCAAATATTTTTAAACCAATACTGTACAGGAACCATCATTCCACTTTTAGGACGCTGTATTATATCTTTTGGTAATATATCTAAAACTGCTTGTTTTAATACCGCTTTTTCTTGCGCTCCTGCTACTTTATACTGTGGTGGTATTTGCATCGCCATTTGTACTATTCTTCTATCAAATAATGGCGATCGCCCTTCTAAATCATTAGCAATTGTTAAATTATCAACTTTTGTTAAAATTTGGTCTGCTCCTTTAAATTTGATGTTGATTGTCATTAATCTATTTAAATAATTATCTTCTGTGTATAAGTAATCGGCAAATACAAATGGTATATCTTTGACTGCTGTAAAAACTTCTGGTTTGAGGAGTTGGGGTAAATCGGGGAAACATTTTTTAAAAGAATTAAGGTAATTTGCTACTAAATTTTCCTCAGTATTATTAACTCCACCATAAAGCTGATTTAACAACATTGGCTGATTTTTGGGTCCACCAAAACAAGGGTCTCCACCTTCCCCATTCAAGATTACATTAGCATTGTCTCGCGCTATCTTTCCTAATAAATAGTTGGGAATCGTTAAAGGATCGCCGATGGGATCATCCAAATAAGACATAATTAAAGGTAACTTTAACCACATATCATCGCCAGTAATTTCTAGGATATGATGGTGCGTTTTACAGTGCTGCGCGACTAAACTAGAAAACTCCAATTCATTCGGACAATTTTCGCCAAAATGAATCGAGTAAGTGTGTACCGGATGATGATGAAACTTTGCAGCTAAAGCGGTTATACAACTAGAATCCAAACCCCCAGATAGATAAATTCCCACAGATTCATCCACAGGCAAATACTCTTGCACAACCTCATCTAAAAGCTGTCTTAACTGCTTTCCATGCCAAATTAAACTTTCTTCTGTATTCTTTATATCTTCTCGTGGTTGCCAAAACGACTTGTAATTGAGATAATTTATCTTTTCTGGTGATGATTCCATTTGCAAAACCATCCCCGCAGACAATTCATTCACGTCTTGCCAAAGCGTTTTTTCCCCAACTACAAAAGCACAACACAGATAATCCCGCAATGCAACTAAATCTAATTTTTGAGAATGAAAAGGTAAAAGCGTCCCTAATCGAGGCGCAATAACGCAACTTTTACCGTAATTAGTATAATAAAGAGTACGACAACCAACAGCATCTCGTACTAAATATAGCCGTCTTTCCAAGTTATCCCAAACACATAGCGAAAACATTCCTTCTAATAAATTTAAACAATCTTCTCGTTTGATTTCCCAAAGATGGGCTACTAATTGTTTGTCAGTATATTCCTTGTTTAGATGTAAAATTTGCAGCAATTGAGAGCGGTTGCTTAACCAAATATCTCCAACTATAATAAAACGCTCATTGTGATTTTTTATAACTTCAGCTTTGACTACAAAAAAGTCTTCGCAGCAGTAAGTAACATCATAATTGCTAGCATCTACCCGTCCTAAAATTACATACCAATTTGGTATAAGTTTGATATGGGGGATTTGTATTCTATTCCACAAATTAGCGAATTTCATGAACATTAAAAATCATTGATTAAGAATTAAAAATAAAAATACCGCAAAACCGACATTGAATATTTGACATTTGTCATAGATGAAAATAGTATATTTTGATGCGAATTTAGGGATAATATATAAAGAAATTAGATTTTGAAGTTCAAAATTAATTATGTAGCATTAAACACATTATCATTACCCCTTCTATAAAAATACTTCGATATAATTACTGAACCTTGAAACTCGTAGGAGTGTGATGATTGCTATTTATCCTGGAAGTTTTGACCCTGTAACCTTGGGACATCTTGATATTATTCAGCGTGGTAGTCGGCTATTTTCTGCCGTTATTGTTGCTGTATTACGTAATCCGAACAAAACTCCATTATTTACTGTGCAACAACGTTTAGAACAAATACGTCAAGCTACCACACATTTAGATAATGTACAAGTAGATGCCTTTGAAGGTTTAACAGTCGAATATGCCCAAATGCAAAAAGCACAAGTTTTGTTAAGGGGCTTACGGGCGATTTCTGACTTTGAAGTTGAACTGCAAATGGCACACACCAACAAAACTCTTTCCACCGAAATAGAAACTGTTTTTTTAGCAACGTCAAATGAATATAGTTTTTTAAGTAGTAGTGTGGTAAAAGAGATTGCAAGGTTTGGTGGTTCTATTAATCATCTCGTTCCCCCTCACGTTGCTTTGGATACATACAAATGCTTCACCCACAACCAAACGGTATCGAACCCAATCAAAACGGAAGTAGTCCCCCCTCTCAACAGTTTCCCCAGCAGTCGGGAAGTGTAGATATTCAGCAGGAACTAAACCGTTTAGAAGAAATAATTCTTAGCAGTTTTCGCATCCCTTTGACGCGAAAAACCTTGGTAGATGAAGAAAAGTTACTCGAACAGCTTGATTTTATCCGCTTATCTTTACCCGAAGCTTTCCAAGAAGCAATTTTAATTATTCAACAAAGAGAAGAAATTTTTTTAGAAGCGGAAGCGTATGGACAGCAAATGGTAGAAGCAGCACAAGCCAAAAGAGCGCAAGTGTTGAATGAAAGCGATATTATCAGACAAGCCGAATTAGAAACCGAACAATTGAAAAGACAAGTACAGCAAGAGTGTGAACAAATGATGCAAGAAACTCTTGATGAAATCGAGCGTAAACGTCGTATTTGTCAACAAGAAATCGAAGAAATGCGTCGTCAAGCCATAGAAGAAGCTGAACAAATTGCTCAAGGTGCAGATCAATATGCTGATAATGTCTTAGAAAATATCGAACTAGAACTTACTGAATCCTTAAAGATTATTCGTAACGGTAGACAGCAACTTTATCCAGAATCACAGCCACCGCAACGCGGTTATCCCGGCAAAAGTGTTAAGAAAAAGTAGACGTATTTTTGTCAACCATCAGTCGTGTATTTTTATTTATAAATCTACGATCAAAAAATGTTTTATTTAGCGCAAGTTAATATTGATGTAAATATTGCTTCCTTGATGGGATTTCTTCAGATAATCTTCGGCTTATTTTACTTGGTATTTGTAATAGTTCAATTAATGCGAACTGGGAATAGACTGATAAATTTAACCCGCATAGGCGGGTTTTGTTTGTCTAGCTGCGGTTTCAACCGCCAGATAAGTTTACTTCCGCACTTTTCTAAAGCGTATAGGTAAAGTCTTCCACTAACATTCCCGGAACCATACTACCGCCAAGTTGGCGATTTTCATAGGTTCCGACTTCGGGAATAAATTCATGTTTATCAGTAAAATCTATTAAATTATCACCCCAAAAACTGTATAAAGTATCATCAAAGCGTAAATCTTCTATCGGTGCAACTATTTCACCGTTAACAACCCAAAAGCAAGCATAACGAGTCATTCCAGTGATTCTACCAGCAGGGCGATCGCTCCAGTTGAGGTAGTGCAAATTCGATACATAAAGCCCTGTATCTAAACTTGATAAAATATTTTCAGATGCTAAATTACCCAAACCGATTTGTGGTGAACGTAAGGACTCGGAACTATTCGCACCATTTGGACTTTTATCATACTCTTTAGCAGAACGAGAGTTAACTAAACTATTTAACAAAACACCTTTTTCGATTAATTTTAAATCTAAAGGAGCAATTTCCCCCCATTCATTAAAACGGGGTACTAAACCAGTTTTAAAATTTTCTCGCAAACTAAATTTTGGAGAAAGCATCTTTTCTCGACTGGCTAGCTTTGCTAAAGCACTGTTTCCTTGTTGAATATCCGCTTCACTAATACCTCCCCAAGAAAGCATTGTTAAAAATTCTGCAACCGCAGCGGGAGCAAAATAAGTTTTGTAATGTCCTCGTGGTAATTCTTTAGCAGGACGAGAAAGTAATTTTAATTGCTGTTTAGCTTGATAAATCTTGTCTATATAAGTTTGATGATTCCAATTATTTCCAGCAAAAAAGCCTTTAACAGCTTGTCCAGAATCTGTAAAAATTGAATAATCTAATGTAAAAGTATCAGTACTAAACCAATATTTTTTCCCACCAGAATCTGCATAACCTTGACTTATAACACCTCCAGCATAAAATCCAGTAAAATCTAACTCTGCAACCGCTTCTAAAATAGTTTTAGCAACTTCTTCCTCAGCTAATAAATTACCCGAATAAACTTCCCGATTGTCATCATCTCCTGATGGTAAAACCAGATATGTGTCTACAGGTAATAATGGTAATTCTGCTCGTAATTCTTGCAAAGAATTATAAGCTTGCTGCCAATCAAATTCCCAATTACCGCTAACAGGAAAAACACGATAACTACTGCGTTGATTTTCCATTAAGGTCAATTCAATCCAACCATCCGCCACAATACCAGTTTGTCGCACCTTTCCACGATTAAACCTAGTAAATTGACTGCGTTCCCTATTTAATTTAAAAGTAAATTCTTCCTCCGGTTTTTTCTTATCTAAAAGAGATTCAAACAGTTGGTTAAAGCTGACTTCTAAAGCTGAGATATCTTTTTTTTTCATATATATAAATAAATTAATCAGGTCAAAGGTTAGACGTTAAAGCTTAAAGGTTAGAGGTTAAATAAAGGTTAAAGGTCAAAGGTTAAAGATTAAAGGTTAAAGGTATTAACTAATTTCTAACTTTTCTCCCCATCACCCCCTTCGGGTTGCGCCACTTCTCTCAACGGTCGTGTTCCTCCGCACGAGAGTGGCTTACCA
>NZ_JADEWL010000056.1 GCF_015207665.1 Plectonema cf. radiosum LEGE 06105 | reverse complement strand
CCCATCCCCCCATCCCCTGCCTCTCTTCATCGCTTCCGTAGTTCCCGAACAAACAGAACTTTGGCAAAATTATCCCAACGTTAACTTTCTTAGCTTAAAACAAATACCTTTGAATAACTCATATCCCACATTAGGAATCGATCGCGCTTTAGCATTACTTGGCGCAGGTGAAACCTGGGGTTTTCCCATATTAGTAATTGATGGGGGAACAGCACTTACTTTTACAGGTGCTGATAGTTACCGTAATTTAATTGGTGGCGCAATTTTACCAGGATTAGGTTTACAACTTGCAACTCTTAGCCAAAAAACCGGACAATTACCAAAAGTCGAACTACCACAACAACTTCCGCAACGATATGCTCTGAATACAACCGAAGCAATTCAAAGCGGAATAATTTACACCTTACTTGCAGGAATCAAAGATTTTATTGCAGCGTGGTTACAAGATTACCCTGAAAGTCAGATAGTAATTACTGGTGGCGATCGCAATGTATTACTTACTTATTTAAAATATCAATTTTCCGAAATCGCAGCAGAAATAATTGTCGAACAGCATTTAATTTTGTGGGGAATACAAAAAACATTAATGTATTCTTCCCACAAATTTCATACAGACAGAGCATAAAATTTAATGATTCAAGCAGCCTTATTTAATTTGTTTTTAAATAATAAACCCGCACTCACAATTCCCAGAGCAAACAAACTTAAACTAGAATTTGCTTCAGGAACCGAAGCAGTTCTAAAGATAATATTAGAACTTGTAAAAATATCGCGAGTAACTTCTAAACTTTGGGTTTGGGGATTTATATCAAAGAATTCAACTCTTTCTATAGAATAAGAATTCAAATTATCCGAAAGTTTGGGAAGTTCTGTTACATCACCTTTATAAAATATCGGCACAGTTATCGAGCAAGTAAATACTCCTTGGGAACATCCTGATGGATAAACAACACCGCTGAGAATCGTTCCTGGAGGAAATTGGGGCCCACCATCCGGAGGAGTTACCGAAGAATCAGCAGCAGGTGGAGTGGGATTAGTAAGAATTTGATAGTCAGCAGTTTCACTACTAAAATTCAAACCTCTTTGGGAATCGGATAAATTGTAGTCAGAAACAGCATTACTATACAAAGTTCCCGAACCAAATCCAAAATCCGCTGGTACATCAGAAGCTTGAGCATCTGTATCCAAGGTAAAAGAACCACGTACACCATTTTCAGATTCAAAGCTAAAGTCTAATAAAGCTGCTTGTGCTGGTGCAATACGAACAGTCCCTAAACCTAAAGATACTACTCCACCAACAGCTATCATTAATTGTTTAATTTGCATACATCTAAATAAATAAAAATTACAATATTCATTTTATTTGCATCAAATAAGATGCTCATAAAAGTGTTAATTAATGTCAACAATCAATTAATACTATTTAGATAACCATATATCAATCATCCAAACAATAATATTTTTGTTGTTTTATTTGATTTTTATTTAGAAAAATTTGATTAATTCCTATAGTATCTAAAATATTCAGTTTTCTTTAACTAATTAAAATTTATAAAAAATATAGTAAAAAATCAAGAGTTAAAAGTAGTATTTTATTTCTAACTCTTAACTCTTAACTCCTAACTAAGGTGGTACTAACTCCGGTGGTACTAACTATTTTAATTATTAGCTTTAATAAAATCGCTAACTTCTTCAGCGACAACAGAAGCGGATTTTTGAGGTAAATTATCTGCTCCGTGAGCGATTATTTTCAATTGTGCTTGAGGAGTTGATCTGGCATAAATTTTACTTCTTGTTAAAGCATCTGGCTCATCTTTTTCACCTTGCAATATCAATACCGGAATCTGGAGTAAATCCAATTTATATTGTAATAATTCTGCTGCGATTTCTGGGAACTGACGCTGATACAAAAGTTGAGTTGCTGTCGGATTATTTAACAATATTTTTCTTTGCTGCAAATCTTCCTCTATTTTTACATCCAAACCAAGCATTTTTGCTAAGGGACGAAATATTTTTAAAAGCCTAAATATAAGTGATGGGCTTTTCGTTAAACGTTGCATTTTTTGCCAATGTTTATGCAACCCTTCTATTTCCACACCTTCAGGTGATAATAAGATTAAACCTTGAACTTTCTCTGGATACTTCAAAGCACAACTAGCAGCAATCCATCCTCCTAAAGAATGTCCTACTAAATATACTTTATCTAATTTTAAAGCTTGCAGAAATTCAAACAAACAATCAACTTGTAAATCAATACTGTAATGAATATTAGGATATTCTGATTCGCCAAATCCTAACAAATCCGGGGCAAAACAATGGAAATTTCGGGATATTAATTCCATTGTTGATACCCATTCACTACTGTCGTACCAATTACCATGTAAAAAAACTACCGGAATACCATTACCGACTTCACGCCAAAATAATAACCCTTGAGAAAGCTTTCTTCGGGAATTCCGAAATAACATCGTATCCATATTGAATATTGAATTTAATTTAGTAGTTAACTTTAAGAGATTTTAAGGACACTGGGTTGCACGACTGTCGTCGCTTTACAACAAGTGTCCGGGATTTTAGAGTGAATCCAAAACCTAAAATCTGAATATTAGTACATAATTTTACGCCAATATTGTCAAGTTATTTAAGTAGTCTTGTAACTGGCGATAGTGGTCGTGAGACATAGGTTCTCCTGGTAAAGAATTGGGAAGAAAAGCTTGAATTTCCATCGCTTCTAAAGTGTCTTGAATCTTCATTTCCCCCCTTACTTCCGCTTCAGCCACAACACAAATTGAATGGATTCTGGGGTCTCTATCTGGTGCTGAATAAACTCCAACTAAACGCCTAATTTTTACTAACTCCAGTCCGGTTTCTTCCATTAATTCACGTTTAATTGTAGTAGGAATATCCTCTCCCCAATCCACCATTCCACCAGGTAAAGCCCAGAGACCGTTGTCTCGTCGTCTAATCAGTACAATCCGCCCGTCGGGAAGTATCGGAATGACACTTGTTCCGGTTATCGGATGACGAAATATGATACCCAGTATCGTTTGTCCATAGCGCCATAAAGTCCGAGTGGACTGTACGGCTGAGCCGAATAAAGCAGCAACGTTCAATGTTCAAATTCTTGTGTTTTACTTGCTTAGTCTCACCCACTGCAATATTCGTAAAACTACTGTCTTAGCAGTAGCTTTGATACAAAATTACTTGTGAGTTAGGCTTTTATTATTAATACACGTTTCTGACGATTATCATCTCATACAACGATGTTCGTAGAACAGCTTAATTTTACCATCCAAAGACTTAATATATATTGTGTATAACTATACTTTCTCCGCAGTAATTGATAAAAAATAATCGAGTTGTAATCGGTGTTACAATAATTAGAAGTCCAGGAAACTAATTACTTATCAGGAAATAAACTAAAAATAAATTCTCAAAATGCATAATTTAACAATTATTCAAATTAATTTATTACACAAACAACAGGCTCCTTTAATATCGGCTTTTCCATCAAGATAAATTATTTATATATTTACAACTCATTTATATAAGTTTTCTCCATCACTTATTCGTAATTCACCAACTATACACGCAACATAAAACCTCAAACTCCACAATCTTAATCCAAATAATTGACATCATAAAATAAATACGATATAATATATTGCTATTTAAAATTGCCGGATACTGGTTTAGGCTAAAATTGTATCAATACCATAAACTAGATAGTTACAATTATCTATGTGATGCCAACCGGCAAGCTAAACGTTGTTTATTTATGAGGTGAATATGGCTAAGCGCCGTAACCTGAAGAAAGAAAAGGCGCTACGAAACCAGGCATATGCCCGAAAGTTTCGTAAACGGACTACTACAGGACGTTATCAAAGAAGATTCCAGCAAAGAATGCCGAAATCTGAAGAAGATGAGAATTCAGCATCTGATACTGGCGCAGCTGCAATTGATTAGTTTCCTAATTCCAATCTTTGTTTTCAAAAAAAGCATTCGCGGAGCTTTCATATAAAGGCTCCGCGAATGCTTTTTTTATTGAGAGCTGCACATTTCCACTTTTACTTTTGTCCTTCCTAGAAGGTTACTGAGCCTGTCAAAGTCAGTACGGGGCTTTTAGAGCGAAGCTTTTGTAAGTCCCACATCAGTAATTTAACTATGTAGAATACTAGCTTATTTATTTAAAAATATTAAGTTTTGTAACAAAATGCCTAAATGGCAACATTGGGGTTTAAATTTTAGTTATTTTCTCTGATGAATATTTAATTATAGAGTAGTAAAAATATCAAAAAATATAATTATTTATGTTTTGTCGTTGGGAACACACCGTAATGCTACTTAAAATATTAAGATAATTTGAAGAAAATTTTCAACTAGATGGTCTTCTAATCAATTGCTGTCCGATTGTCTAACCAAAGATAGATGCAAAGAAATATGTATTAGCATTAATAATTGTTTAAACAAATTTCTGATTTTGAAGAAAATGTCAAGTCTAATTTTCTGGTAAAAGTTAAATCTTAAGTAATTCTTCGCTTTTGACAAAAACTAGTTTAAGTTTAAATAAATCTTAAAGAAAAAATAAGTAAATACACATAAGTACAATTGTTTTATGAATAGCCAATCTAATACACCCATCTTTATTAAGAAAAGTTTAAGCATCAGCGGCGCAATAGCTCTTGTTATTGGAGCTTGTTTAGCTATACCCAAGATTGCAGATGCAACAGGAACTCTGAATCATATAGTACCTAGAGATTCGATTCGGGCGGTAAAAAGCAACTTCGGTATACACAAGGCGAATCATCAAGATTCATTCAATGAGTATGAACCACCTGATTTTGGTCGTCCAGCAAGTGTTTATGGTACGGGTACACGCTGATACAGGGAAAGTTACTCAGTGATTACGAACAGATTCTTTCCACCAATGATGATTCTGTACTAAAGTATGAACTTGCCAGTTAGGGTCTGAGTGAGGGTAATCTAAATGATAATGTCCTCCTCTGCTTTCAGTTCTATAGGCAGCACTTTTAAGAATCAGATAAGCAATATCGAGTAAATTATGCACTTGCGTCCACAGCTTCAGATATTGTTGAGCGTTGCTCGATGTAAAATAAGCTGGGTTTGGCGGATGTAAAGACGATAAAAATTTACTCAATTTCAGGTCGCTGAATTGTTGCTGCCAAGATTCGATATTAGAAATTGCCTTGTTTAGACTCGATTGCTGGCGACAAATTCCAGCGGATTGCCAAACCAAACGCGGTATTTCACTGCGTAATTCTTTTAAATATTGATATTCATCATCTATTTCTTTGGAATCAACTTCAAATCTGTCCAAAGATAGATGTGCAGTTTGTACAGGTTGATTTTTTTCTAACTGAAGACGAGACATTTGAGCGCCAAAAACTATACATTCTAACAGAGAGTTGCTTGCTAAACGATTTGCTCCATGAACTCCCGTACTGGCTGTTTCTCCAACTGCGTATAAACCCGGAATATTAGTTTGATTCATCAAGTCTGTTTGAATACCACCCATCCAGTAGTGGGCTGCGGGTGCGACGGGAATCGGTTCAGAAAATACATCAATTCCCCAGCGCTGACAAACTTTGACGATATTGGGAAAACGATAACGAATTTTGTCTGGAGGAATAGGACGCATATCCAACCAGACATTGGCAGTTGCCGGGTCATTTTCTGTTTTTTGCAGATGAGTGAAGATAGCGCGACTAACGATGTCTCTGGGTGCAAGTTCGCCAGATGGATGATAATCAAAGGCAAAACGTCGTCCTTGATTGTCAATCAAATGCGCTCCTTCACCGCGCACCGCTTCGCTGATTAAAAATCGGTCAGCACCTTGTTTAGTTAAAGCAGTAGGGTGAAACTGCACAAACTCTAAATCTCTCAGAATTGCTTTTGCACGCCAAGCCATAGCTACACCATCACCAGTACTGATAGCTGGGTTTGTGGTTTGAGCAAAAACTTGGCCTCCACCACCTGTAGCGAGTATCACTGCACCAGCCTGAATCCATCTCACTTGACTTTGATAAAATAAACTGATTCCCTGAGCGCGTTTAGTGTCCGGATGCAGCCATAAATCTAAAGCTAAAGCTTGTTGAATAACTGTAATATTGGAGCGTTGCAATACCTGAGCGCTAAGAGTAGTAATTACTTGGGAACCCGTGGTATCAGCAGCATGAAGAACCCGGTGACGAGAATGAGCGGCTTCTAAAGTTAAGGCTAATTCATTACCCCGACGGTCAAAAGCTACACCTAAATCTACCAAAGATTTAATGCATAATGAAGCTTCTTGAGCAAGGAATTCAACTACAGAACGATCGCACAAACCAGCACCAGCAGCGATGGTATCTTCAACGTGTAATTGGGGAGAATCTTCGGGTGAAACTGCCGCTGCAATACCTCCTTGCGCCCATTCACTAGCAGATAAAGAAATAGTATCCTTAGTAATTAAGCCTACTTGTAAATCTTGAGGCAAACAAAGGGCAGTATACAGTCCAGCTGCACCAGCACCCACTACTAAAACATCAAATTGGTTGTGAAGAGTGATTTCCGACAAGGTGGTAGATGGGGTAATATGGGATTTTAGATTTTAGGGACAATGGGTTAAAAAAAACGGCTTTTTATGAAAAAATATACTATTAGAGACGTAGCAATGCTACGTCTCTACATTTATTCAGAATTGGTTCAATTCAACACAAACCCGTCGCGCAGCACTAAGTTAATTTTGGGATAATTAACGACTGATCCATGACTTATCTGTAAATGCCGTTATTAATGCGTTCAGCGCCTTCATTAAATATAGCTTCAGTTTTGGTAACAGTGAAGTTATCTAAGTTAGCTTGCAGACGTTTTTTCTGATTTTCCGTTAAGTCTTGAATATTCAGGACATCTTCTACGTTTTCGTAAGGAGCATTAAAGACTATCTTCCTCGCAAGTGTCGGATATAGTCCTCGATATCTCTGAAAAGCCCCTATATTCGTATTATTTAAGTCAATTTTGTCACCATAAACATCTGCAAGTCTATCATCTGCTCGATTTCGCAATATTCGAGATGAATCAATTGCGAGTACGGGAGTTTTGTTAACGGCAAATGCATCAAAATTTGCTGCTTGGGCTAAGTCTATGTTGCCCAACCATCCCCAAAATCCGATCAATAAACTAAATACTGTTACTAAATGCGCCAATCGTTTCACGATTTTCTACCTCTTTCCATCAAACTTACATAAAAGCTTTTAGCTAACTCTATTTCAGATGCCATTAATTATGGATAAATGACATTTGTTCATAGTCATTAGCTGCTAGCAAAACACAGCAGTCATCAAAAACTACTATACAGCTTATCAATATCTGTAATATTTACTCTTGAGGACTTTGAGCAATATTTTTACAAAAAATTATTAAAAATAAATCATTATCCATTGCATAGCCTCAAGCCACAACAGCAGCGATTAAAAATAAGCTGTCTACTAATATTGTACTCAAAACCGCGCCACTAAAGGCATACCAGTGCAACTGCTTGTATTTTAAAGGTACAATCCCTACAGTTAATAAAACTACAGCTAGAACAACTGCCCAAGCAACTCCGGATGGTGTTTTTACTTGTGCAAGTGCCGATCGCAATATTGGTGCAGCAAATTCTGGCTCTACAACCATAATTTGCCGCCAGTAAGGTATCAAGTCCACTATGTAAAAATATATATCGGTTAACACCGTACCTAGTAGAGAACCAAAATAAAACCAGTTTCCTACTTTGCCCCAATTACGATACAAACACCAAATGGCAAAGGGTAAACCTATTGATTCTACAGGTAAATGCCATAACGGTTCCCACCGCAACCAGCCCCAGTATATCGAGCCTGCTAACCAACTCCAGCTAAAACCTAAAAGTAAATCACCCCAAATATAGGTTCTACTCCGCGACATCAACAACTTACTTAACCATACCCATACTGCCGTCAAACCCACACTTAACCACGGCAGCACTCTCACTAATGGTGCTTCAATAAATACTGGTACCGATACCAAGAGTACCGCCGCTGCGAATATGAGTAAACCTTGTCGAGATGTTACCTTTAACCACGAAGCTATTAAGGGAACAAATGTTATTTTCTCATTTTTCTCTCTCCCTAGGGGGATTGCTGTGCTAATCACATTTTGATTGGCGTTTAACTCTATTTCTAAGGCTTCCAGACTTTCAACGGTTTGAATCACGGGGTTAAAAACTGTATTTGAATATAACGTATTATTAATCAAAATTTTTATTATTCCGTTAC
Source organism: Plectonema cf. radiosum LEGE 06105 (assembly GCF_015207665.1). Lineage (GTDB taxonomy): Bacteria > Cyanobacteriota > Cyanobacteriia > Cyanobacteriales > Nostocaceae > Rivularia > Rivularia radiosa_A. Next base: position 32,594 of record NZ_JADEWL010000056.1, on the reverse strand, counting down.
TTTACTTTACTTTTCTTAAGATATCAGATTGTTTTACTCACTGGAGTATTCATCTTGCAAATCCCCCTAGGGGGCATATTCATAATACAACAATTGTAGTCAGGGATGAAATCTTTAAAGAAATCACAAAAAATAAAGCAAAGTTTACAGGTATGCTGTATCGAGAATTGGGGTTTACGTTTGTGAGTAAACGGGAAAGGAATTTTTCAACTGCTCTATTTTCTTCCTGTAAACGTTAGAGAAGCGGTTGAATGTGTAATAGCTCGTAACTACAAGTAGATAAGGTGTACTCATGGCTCTATCCAAACGTTTGTTGTTTCCTTTGTTGATGGTAGGAAGTAGTGTTTTATCAGTAGCGACATTTCCGTTAAAAGTTCTGAGTCAAGGGAGTACCCCTGTAGTGGATGGGGGTTCGCAAATGAATTTATGGCAAGGTATAGTTTTAGGTTTTGTGCAAGGTGCAACAGAATTTTTGCCTATCAGTAGCACAGCACATTTAAAAGCCGTACCAGTCGCTCTTGGTTGGGGAGATCCAGGAGTTGCTTTTACTGCGGTGATTCAGCTTGGTAGTATTGCGGCTGTACTTTGGTACTTTTGGGCAGACTTGACAAGAGTGCTAACAGGTGCATGGATTGCGATCGCCAGAAAAGATTATCAAAATACCGACTTCCGCATTGCCCTAGGGATTGCCATCGGGACATTTCCGATAGTATTTTTGGGACTTTTAGTCAAGTATTTGTTTAAAGAATTTTACGAAAATACTGTCCGAAGCATGACGGTAATCGCAATTGTGTCAATTGTCATGGCACTGTTGTTAGGGTTAGCAGAAATAAAGGGTACAAAACAGCGCAATTTTGAAAAATTAACAGTAAGTGATGGGATATTAATGGGTTGCGCTCAAGCTTTGGCTTTAATACCGGGAGTTTCTCGTTCCGGTTCAACTTTGACAGCGGGACTATTTATGGGTTTGCAAAGGGAAACAGCGGCAAGATTTTCCTTTTTATTAGGGATTCCCGCGATTACTTTATCTGGATTAGTAGAGCTCAAAGATTTGTTAGAAGTAGGTACTGGTAATTCGGGAATGCCTACCTTGATAGCAGGTATAATATCATCCGCCATATTTTCTTATTTAGCAATTGCTTGGTTAGTGAAATTTCTTAAAACCAGAAGCACTTGGGTGTTTGTTTGGTATCGTCTGATATTTGGTATCGCTATATTAGCTGGTTTATCATTGGGAGTGCTTGAAAATATATAGTAATGGGTAATGGGGAATGGGGAATGGGGAATGGGTAATGGAAAATTAAATCCGTTCCATCAGGAATCAATCCGTGAGCAAAACTAATGACTTTTTTTAAACGTCAATTATTCTGGTTTTTAACCGTAGCATCTGCCATATTAACTATTGCGGTACACCCATTAAAAACTTTGGCAACTCAATCTCCGAGTGCAGCAGAAGGGGTGCAAAAAATCAAGATGTTGCAAGCGATTTTTTTAGGTTTTGTGCAAGGTGCAACGGAGTTTCTACCAATTAGTAGTACCGCTCATTTAAAAGCTGTTTCCGTAGCCCTCGGTTGGGGAGATCCAGGAGTTGCTTTTAGTGCTGTAATTCAATTAGGAAGTATTGCAGCGGTGTTGTGGTTTTTCTGGAAAGACTTGTCCAGAATTGTTAAAAGCGCTACTAGAGCTATGGTTCTCTCTGACTACATGGACTTTGATTTTCGCTTGTGTATTGGTATTATTTTTGGCACATTACCCATAGTATTAAGCGGGATTATCATCAAAATATTTATTCCCGATTTTGATAACTCACCGCTCCGGAGTATGAAGGCGATCGCCATTGCTTCTATCATCATGTCAATATTATTAGGATTAGCGGAAAAATTCAGCAAGCGTCAGCGGGATTTTGAACATTTGGTAATGGTAGATGGATTGTTAATGGGTATTGCTCAAGTATTAGCCTTGATTCCCGGTGTATCTCGTTCAGGTTCTACTTTGACAGCAGGATTATTTTTAAATTTAGAACGGGAAACCGCAGCCAGATTTTCCTTTTTACTGGGTATTCCCGCAATTTCTTTAGCTGGGTTAGTTCAACTACAAGATTTCTTTGCAGCAGGAATTGATGGTAGTCAGATAGCTTCCTTAGTTGCAGGAATAATTTCATCGACGATATTTTCTTATATTGCGATCGCGGGTTTGCTCCGCTTTCTCAAAACTCAAAGCACCTGGATATTTGTGTGGTATAGGCTAATATTCGGACTCGTGATATTAGTAGGAATTAGGAGTTAGGATTTGTAGAGACGTAGCAATGCTACGTCTGTACAACTAATTATTCACTTTTAAATTATGAACATTCGTCCCGCTCGCATTACAAAAGTTTTACCCGATTCTATCGGTGCAGAAATTGGATTTGATGTCGGTGATGCCATCGTTAGTATTAATGGTATGCGTCCCCGGGATTTGATTGATTATCAATTTTTATGTGCTGATGAATTTTTAGAATTAGAAGTTTTAGATGATAAGGGAAAAACTCATCAAATTGAAATTGAAAAAGATTATGATGATGATTTGGGTTTAGAGTTTGAAACAGCGCTTTTTGATGGTTTAATTCAATGTAATAATCGTTGTCCTTTCTGTTTTATTGACCAACAACCACCAGATAAACGCTCTAGTTTGTACTTCAAAGATGATGATTATCGTTTAAGTTTTTTGTATGGTTCCTACTTGACTTTAACTAATTTATCGCAACGGGAATGGGACAGAATTGAACAGATGCGGTTATCGCCCTTGTATGTATCAGTTCATGCCACAGAACCCGAAGTGAGAATTAGATTATTAAAAAATCAGCGTGCAGGAGAAATTTTACAGCATATCAAGTGGTTTCAAGAACGGCGGCTGCAAATTCACGCACAAGTAGTAGTTTGTCCTGGTATCAATGACGGCGTACACTTGGAACAAACTCTACGCGATTTAGCGTCTTTTCATACCAGTGACTTGCCTGCTGTAGCGTCAGTGGCTGTTGTACCAGTGGGTTTGACGCGATTTCGTCCACAAGAGGATGAATTAATCCCAGTGACGCGGGAAAAAGCAGGAGAAGTAATTTTTCAAGTGCGGAAGTTGCAGCAAGAATTAAAAGCAAATTGTGGTTCTAATTGCATTTGGTTAGCTGATGAATGGTTTTTAATTGCAGGGGAGGAACTACCATGTGAAGCGGAATATGAGGATTATCCTCAAATTGATAATGGTGTCGGTTCAATTCGTTTATTTATCAAGCAATTTACGCAAACAGCACAAGAATTATTACCAGACAAAATTGAACCAAAAAAATTAACTTGGGTTGTGGGAAATGCTGTTGAGCAAGCTTTTAAACCTCTTGTAAAACAGTTAAATTCCGTTGAAGGTTTATCTGTGAATATGCAGGCTTTATCTAGCGATTATTGGGGGCAAGAGATTAGTGTTACTGGTTTATTGACGGGTCAAGATTTAATTTTAAAATTGCAAGAAGAAGATTTAGGAGAGGGAATTTTGTTACCGAGCGTCATGTTAAAACATGGAGAATTAATATTTCTGGATGATAAAACCGTGGAAGAAGTTGCTAGCACTTTAAAAGTCAAAATATTCCCGGTAGCAAATGTTGAAGAATTAATTCAAGTTTGTGTTAGTTGACAGTTAACCTTTAACCTTTAACCTTTGACCTAAATATTGAATCGTCAATTTAAAATCCAAAATCTAAAATCCAAAATCGAATAAGGGGCTAATAGTGAGATACCAAATAAAAGGAATCAGACGAATCAAATTAAGGTCGATTAAAAAGGACTTATTATTATTTAATTGTCAGTTTTTAATTTATATTTTATTTAACGTATTTAATATTTTACCGGCTGCGGCAGCAACTGAACCTGTGATCAGTGTGGTTCAAAGTCGCGAAAATTCTGGTCAATGGGAAGGTATTACTAATCGCTTGCAATCCGCAGGAGTTAATTACTGTGTGATTTCTTTAAATAGCGTCAAAAGTACTGCTGATTGGGGAAACCGCACGGTATTATTTCTACCTAACGTTGAAACATTAACGCCATCACAAGCAATTACCTTGGAAGAATGGGTAAGTAGAGGTGGGAAGGTGATTGCTAGCGGCCCCGTGGCAAGTTTATCTGCACCAGGGGTACGTCGATTAATTCAAAATATTTTGGGAGGCTATTGGGGATTTAGTTTGGAAGCACCCGATAAACTGCAACCTTCTACTAATAAGTTACAGCGATGGGCGAGCGGTGCAAAATTAATGGGAGAAGTACGGGGTGCTGTTGTAGTTCCCGATGATGTTTCCTATCAAGCTGCTGTGTGGGATAATAAAAATAATTCTTCAGCAGTTTTAGCCACCCAACGCTCTACTTTCTTTGGTTGGCGCTGGGGAGTGGATACCGCAGCAAATCCACAGTTGGATAGTGCTTGGTTGCAAGCTGCTTTGAAACGACACATAACCCCAACTACTGTTAACACTGTTCCTGGTGGTTCTCCCGAATGTGCTAATTCAGCAGTCACACAAAATCCAATTTCTCCAAGAAATACCAATTCCCCATCTTCTTTCAATATTACCGCCGTCATTCCCAATAATGCCCTTCCCAATGTAAATTTTAAACGTTCCGATCAGTTATCCGATGAAGCAATCGACCATTTACAGGATAATGTACGTCTAGATATCCAACCCAATTCCAGTAAACCGATTAGTAGTAACGAAGTAATTGCACTACAACAAGAACTACTAAAGTTAATTGGTCGAGTTGAAAGCTCCAACTTGTCAGCTGCGGCGATCGCCGGAAGTTTTCAATCTGCAAAAGCCCAAACAGTAGAAGTTGCATCCAGTCAACCAGGTACATTAACTGTCAATAGTCAGCAAGCAATATCACAAGCAAATGAAATTGTCAAGCAAATACCCCAGTTGGTAGCACAGAAAAAATACGCAGAAGCTCGTAAACAATGGTTAACAGCCAAAACTGGTTTATGGAATCAATTTCCGGTCAATAGCAAGTTAGCTCAACCAGAAATCCGCGCTATTTGGCTCGATCGAGGCACGATTGTCAACGCTAGAAACGAGCAAGGATTAGCACAAGTTTTTGATAGATTATCCCAAGCGGGTATTAATACAGTCTTTTTTGAAACGGTAAATGCTGGTTATACAGTTTATCCGAGCAAAATTGCACCCCAGCAGAATCCTTTAACACGTAATTGGGACCCGTTAAAATCGGCTGTCAAATTAGCTCATGATAGAGGAATGGAATTACACGCTTGGGTGTGGGTTTTTGCAGCCGGGAACCAGCGACACAATCAGATTTTGAATATTGACTCGAATTATCCCGGACCAGTGCTTGCTGCTCATCCAGACTGGGCTGGTTATGATAGACAAGGAAAGATGATTCCTCAAGGTCAAACCAAGCCGTTTTTTGACCCTGCAAATCCTCAATTACGTCAGTATTTATTAAGTCAGTATGAAGAAATTATTACCAACTACGACGTAGACGGTTTACATTTAGATTATATCCGCTATCCTTTCCAAGACCATCAGCGCAACCGTAGTTACGGGTATGGCAAAGCAGCGCGATCGCAATTTAAACAAAGTTATGGTGTAGATCCGCTACAAATTACACCGAATCAACGGGATATGTGGCAAAAATGGACAGCATTTCGTACCCAACAAGTTGATAGTTTTGTCAGTCAGGTTTCGCAAAAAATGCGTCAAAAGAAACCCGATTTAATCATGTCTGTAGCGGTATTCCCATTACCAGAACAAGAAAGAATTCAAAAATTACAACAACATTGGGAAGTTTGGGCAAATCGAGGCGATATAGACTTAATTGTTCCCATGACTTATGCTTTGGAGACCCCAGCTTTCAGTAGATTAGCACAGCCTTGGATTATATCAAGAAAATTGGGTTCTGCCTTATTAGTTCCTGGAATTCGTTTGTTAAATTTACCAACTTTAGGAGCCTTTGACCAATTACAATTAATTAGGGATTTACCAGTAGGTGGTTATGCCCTATTTGCTGCGGAAAATTTACAAAATCAGCAGCTACAGCAAGTTTTTAAGACTACTCAAGGTAGAACTGAAACACAAGAACCAATTCCCTATCGTCAACCATTTAAAACCGCTGCTTTGCGTTACACTTCCCTACAACAAGAATGGGAATTTGTATTGCAAAACAAGCAGTTACAAATGTCTAACAGCAGTATTTCAGAATTTAACGCTCAAGCAGAAATCTTAGAAAACGCTTTAACTCAACTTGCAACCTCTCCATCAACAGCGAATTTACAAACCACGAAAGCATCATTAACCCGCTTTCAATCTCAATTTAGAATATTTATGCGTCAACACGCTTTAAATAATTCCTATCAAGTTGGAGTATGGGAAAATCGTCTTGCCACCATTGAAAGATTAATCAATTTCGGAGAACGTTCAATTAACAAGAGTTAGGAGTTAGTACCACCGGAGTTAGGAGTTAAGATTTAATACGATTCGGATCAAAAAATTTAGCAACCCAAAAACTTTGTAGAGACGCGATACATCGCGTCTCTAATAACTTTATAACAAGCACAAAATATTAGGAATTATTTTGCTCATCACTAGAATTTTGAGATTCTTCTGCAACAGCAACAGAAGTTGCTTCGGTTGTATCTTGAGATTCTTCAGCAACAGTCTCTAATACTTCTTCGGGTTCCGGTTCAACTTTAGCAGGAGGTTTGGAAGGTTTGGGAGGGCGTGCTAAAGCCGGATTGAGCGGGGCTTTGATTTCATCTCTATCAGATGATTTTTTACCTCTACCTTTACCTTTACCTTTACCTTCTCTTCTACCTTCTCCTCTACCTTCTCCTCTATCTCTAGGATTCTCTTGTTCGCGATCGCGATCTTTTTTTACAGGAGGGACAAAATTTCGTTTTTCAGTACTGGTTTGAGAACTAATTTCAGTACTGGTTTGAGAACTAATTTCAGTACTAATTTCAGAACTAATTTCAACATCGGGTTTTACCTGACGCTCGGATTTTTTAATTGGACGTTCTACCATTGTTAATTTCTATTAATTTATTTGTATGATATATGCTTTTGGCGATTAAGAGACTCTTCGCGGACACATTTGAACGAGGGCAGCGATGGAAAGAACTTACACCATTGTTAGAACGCTCAATCGTAATGACTGCATGGCATTGTGAAAATCAAATTGTATGAGAATTATGGTAAGATACCGATCAAAATTCGCACAAAACTTATTTATAATAATTTTCACTACTGAGCCATTACAATCTCACCATCTTTAATATTCAGCAATTTGGAAACAACAACCTTTTCTCCTGGCTGCAATCCTTCGATTACTTGGAATTTGTTGTCTACAGCTTTACCTAATTTTACCTGTTTTTGCTTAACTACTAATTGGGGGGTTGTGAGAGTGGGATTTAATTTTTCGGCTACATATACAAAGGCTTCCCCAGCAATACGAAACACTGCTTCAGTGGGGATTAACAAGCCAGAATCCTGACTCCAATTGATTCTTGCTCTAGCAAATTGTCCCGCTTCCATCTTGCCTTCTTTATTGTCAAACAAAGCTTTAACTAGTACCGTGCGAGTATCCTGATTAACTTCTGGAGCAATAAAAAATACTTTCCCTGTACCAATATTTTCACTTTGAGCATTGATTAATTCTACCGGCATTCCTTTACGTAGTTGTGTTTTCTTTTCAAAGGAAACCGGGATATCAACTTCTAAAGGTTGATTTTGAGTGACGATAGCAATCCGAGTTGCAGGGTTTACCAAATCTCCAACTTTTACTGAAATATTTGTTACGGTACCCGCGAAGGGAGCATTAATTTTATAATCTTGAAGCTGCTGTGGTGTTGGCTGTGGAATTTTACTTTGAGGATTTATCTGTGGTTGTTGCAGAATTTTTTCTAAATTAGATACTGTTACTTGCTGTGTTTTGATTTGGGTATCTAAATTATTCAAGTTTGTTTTAGCTGCTGTGAGTTGTTGTTCGTATTCATCTTTAGCTTGTCTTGATATAGCTCCTTGTGCAGCTAAGTTAGAATATTTTTCGTATTTTTCTTGATTTAATCTGACATTTTTCAGTAATGATAACCGTTGAGATTCTAATACTTGAAGCTGATTATTAGCGTTTTGTAATTGTTGCTCAGTGGTTTGTAGACTAGCAAGATTACTACTAGTTGTATTACTAATTTCAATAGATTGATTGTTGGAATTTATCTCTAATAAAGGTGCTTGTGCTGCAACTTGACTGCCAACTTTTACGAATATTTGAGATACTTTACCTTGAGTATTTGCTTGGAGACTAGCCGAGCGTAAGGATTGTAGACTAGCAATAAATTCCGAACTTTCTTTTATTTCACCTGCTTCTACTTCAGCTAGTTTGACTGATACTGCTGATTGTTGTACGGTGGTAGTTGAAGACGAATTGTTTTTGTAAGCAAGCAAATACCACAATATCGCAACTCCACCAACGGTTAACGTTACTGGTAACAATATTAAAAGTAAACGCTGCCATAAACGTCGCGATCGCGCAGGTTTCTCCGGGTTGTTTCCTTGAAGTTTGGTTTGAGATTCTGGAGTTTTCATGGCTTTTTGATAACTGATGACAATTGAAGCGCTACTAAGTTGAAAATTGAATTTTTAGATCAACAAGTTACTATTTTGTATTGGTTATAACCTAGATTTTAATCATCAATTCTCAGTTTTGAAGAAAAAAAACGCAATAGTCACAAGAAGGTTAGTTTGTAAGTTGCTTAGAAACTATTAGTTAGCACAAATAAATATAAATTCTAAATGTAAATATATAAAAAGATACAGTTAACTTAAATAAAGCATGATAAAACAACCGTCAACTTTCCCTGACGCAAAATATTAAATATTTTTATAAATTCATTTTATCTAAAATTTATGATTTATTTGCATATAAATAATAAAAATCAGAATAAAAATCATAAATTTATTTTATTGCAATATTCAAGACATTATTTATGGTAAAACTACTTATTAGTTAGTCAAAGCAAATAATTAATTAATAACTACTCAGATTTCTTATTTAAAAGTAGGACTTACTTACAGCATATTTCATCTTTATGAGGCAGATTCGGACGGGCAGGGATACTCCTTTCACCTGCAAGGGTGCGGCTTACAAGTCAAGGGAAGAACATCTCCCGCTTATTTTCTCTCCATCCCACGCATTGCTTTATAATATAATGCTGTACCTCATTTATCTGCAAAATGCTATAAAAACCAACGAAAGTAAGGTTGATTGATCAATTATCACTATAGAAAACATAAAAAAAGGCGGGAATTTCCCACCTTGAAAATTTTTTAACCTTTAGTTAAGCGAATATGTTCTAATATTTGCTGTTTTCGCTCATTAGAATTGAGCTTAGGTTTAATAAAGTCGTTTGTACTGCGAGCAAGATGCTCCATAATTCGCGTTTGACGGTCAGATTTATCAGCCATATTTAGCAACTAAAAAAAATATCACAAAACAAAAAATCGATGAAAATGCAAATTATTAACTGAATATTGCATTCACACCTTACTTTTATTGTAATGTAAACTTGCTAGATTATCTGAGAAAAATGCTATTTTATTAATAGAATAAATAGTAATTAGATAAATTAGATAAATTAGATAAATTAATTAAAAGATGTCAACCAATATAGCTAAAATCAACAATAGGATTATACTTCAACTAAAAGAGCTTTATAATCCCCATGTTTGACTTGCCTTACTATGTTGAAAAATAAACTACTGATGGCTTTACCTCCTGGGGAATATCAGCGGCTTATTCCTTACCTAAAACCTGTGAATCTAGTTTTGGGACAAGTGATTTACGAACCATACCAACTAATAAAAGAAGTTTACTTTCCCAATAGAGCAATGATTTCTTTAGTTTCTATGATGAAAGATGGTTCAACTACAGAAATCGGTTTGGTAGGTAATGAAGGAATGGTGGGTATTCCCGTGTTTTTAGGAGGTAATGTGACTACAAATCGTGCCATCGTCCAAATTGAAGGAAATGCCATGAAAATGGATGCTGATGTATTGCGGGGAGAATTTACTAGAGGAGAAAAATTACAGAAAAACTTATTGCTTTATACCCAAGCAAGATTAACTCAAGTATCTCAAATAGCCGCTTGTAAATCTCATCATCTCATAGAAGAAAGATTTGCTCGCTGGCTGCTATCAGTTCATGATTGCGTAAACCAAGATGAGCTACCGCTCACCCAAAAGTTTATCTCCGAAATGCTCGGAGTTCGTCGTGCTAGCGTTACAGAAGCTGCGATCGCGCTGCAAAAAGCAGAATTAATCAAGTACAGTCGAGGAATTATTACCATTTTGAAGAGAAAAGAGCTAGAACAAGCAGCCTGCGAATGTTATAGCTTAATCAAAAACGAGTTTAGGCGGTTGCTAAATGACAGCCCGAACTCTTAAATTTTATATTTTCTTAAACTTTAACCATTATATGTACGATAACGTACTGTTTTTTTAGGATATCGAGGTATTCTTTTGTATACGGAGATACGGTGAGAGCAGCGAAAAGTCTGGTTTTAGGGGAATCTACCTGTAGAATTCTTTTTTCAAGCTGGTATTGACGAAATGCTAGTACTGTAGTTTCTCCAAGGAAAATACCTTTGGACATCAGCAGATAGGTTTTTTTGGTCTTCTTGTGTCGTTAGGTAATTTTCCAGATGCGACTCAACCAAGAAGATTGTGTTATTTGATATGTCCGAAGATATTGATGGTGCAATAGTTAATCAATTACTAGCAGCTTTACCTTCAGAGGATTACCAACACCTAGCTCCTCATTTAGAGAATATTTATTTGATGGCTGGGGAAGTTTTATCCGAACCCGGAGAAACAATGACAGAAGTCTATTTCCCTACCTTAGCAATGATTTCCTTAGTTTCAATCATGGAAAATGGTTCCACAACAGAAATTGGTTTAGTAGGTAAAGAAGGTATGGTGGGTTTACCTGTTTTTTTGGGGGGTTGTTCGACCATCAGCCGCGCTATTGTACAGATGAATGGTACTGCGATGAAACTAAATGCTAACGTACTCAGAAGCGAGTTCAAAAGAGGAGGAGAATTACAAAGACTGCTATTACTGTATGCACAAGCATTATTTACCCAAGCTTCCCAAAATGCAGCTTGTAATCGACAGCATAATATAGAACAAAGACTTGCTCGTTGGTTGCTCACAGCACAAGACTGTATTATGAAAGATGAATTGCACCTCACCCAAGAATTTATTTCTCATATGTTGGGTACTCGTCGTTCTGGTGTTACAGTTGCAGCTGGTACTCTCCAACAAGCTGGAATGATTAGCTATACGCGGGGCAAAATTAGCATTCTTAACCGCACTGCGCTTAAATCTACAGCCTGTGAGTGCTATCACGCAATTAAAAATGAGTACGATCGCTTGCTTAAATCCAAATAATCCCGTCACTAAGTACGTTAGCGTACAGACACCTGGGAAATCATTATGGGATTCTAAAGAAATCATTAAATCGATTTACACGATTAAAGGTTAAAATTTTAATATTTTTGATTTCGACTATTCTTGAATGACAAAAAAGAGGAAAATAGTTCTCACTGATGAAAAGCGAGAAATATCTTTAATTAGATTAACTCCGACTCGTTCATATGCTGTATGTTAAGTTCAAGTAAATTCAGTAAATTCACAAATAGGCAATACTTTTACAGTAGGTAAAATCGAAATAAATCAATCAATAAAAATTTTACCTACATAAAAACATGATTTTTTGGGCATAGTGAGGATGAGAACAATTCATATTCCAGTTTATCTTCATGGATGAGATATTTCTCAATTAAAATTTTGAATTTAAATAAAAAAAATTAAATAATCAACTTAGATCATAAACTTAAATCATCACTTTGCGAATAATCTGTTAATCAACATAATGATTTTCAGCCAAATTTTGTAGCTGAAATAAACGAGCCACAATGAAATTTAGAAGGATAGATAGATGTCCGAACACCAACAGGAGAAACAAGAAGAATTAAAATCACTGATACTTATGGGAACTTGTCCCTGTTGCAGTTCTAATAAAGTAAAATATTTTGAATATATCACAAATCGTACATTTGGATTTCACTGTTTTAACTGCGGTTGGAAATCGAAATATAATTTAACAGAATTAAAGCAAGCTTCAGCCAATTGGTTCCCCATACAAAGGTAATTTAACAAGAAGCTTGAGAAAATACAGAATATTTATTTGACAAATTATTTAACTGTTCACTGATTTCGATTTAGCCAAATACCTCTAAGCCCAGCAGTTTTAGCTCCTTCGTAGTCTTCTTTTACGCTGTCACCGATATGCCATGCAGCTTCGGGTAAACAATTGTGTTTGGAGAGCGCGATCGCAAATATTTTTGGATTGGGTTTAGCTGCACCTGCTTGGGTAGAAATGGTGATGGAACGAAAATAGTCTCTGAGTTGTAAAGATTGTAAAACAGAATAAATTCGGGAATCGAAATTGGATAATATGCCTAATTCTATTCCTTTTTTTTGCCAGTTATTTAAAGCTTTTTGGACATCGGGATAAACAAACCAAGGTTCACCCGTACCAAAATGAATATAAACTTCACTAAAGAAAGCCGAAAAGTCATCGAATTTTTGTAAAACACCAGCTTGTTCAAAGGTGGTACGAGTAATCCGCTCCCACCATACAAACTCGCGTTGTGGAATATCTTGTTCTAGTACATCAGGGAAAACCGGAGGTGGTGAAGCTTTAAAACTTTGAAAAAAGGTTTGATTCAAAGTTGCCGGGGAGGTTTCCACGCCAAATTCCCTAGCGATTTGACTGTAAACATCACCAACACTACCTTTAATACCGAAGAGTGTACCTACGGCATCTAAAAAAATAACTTTCGGCTGTTTCATCCACCTGTGACTCGGATTTTGGATTTTAGATTTTAGATTAAAAGAGTCGGAGTTAATGGATAGTGGATAGTTGTTAAATAATTTTTCCAATGCCCCATTACCCATTACCCATTACCCATTACCAATTTACAAGAGTGTTTCTATAATAGGACGAGTTAACCAATTAAAACCAACTTTTAGTTTATGTTCTAGAGTTGGGAGACGGTAAAGATAAGCAAGACGACGGGCAATATATCCAAATGTTCCTTCCATTTTTATCCCTAAACCTGTAAGGGTTGCGTTATCTACTCCCAGGGACATAAATTCGCCTAAATGTTGATAACGGAAGGGAAGTAAAGGACGATTGGTAAGACTTGCCCAAATATTCCAGCCAACATAATCAGCTTGTTGGAAAGCTGCTTGCGCGGTTATGGGAACTTGTTTTCCTTCTGCGTCAAATGTTTCTGCTAAGTCTCCTAAAGCAAAAATATCGGGATTATCTACTACTTGTAAAGTTGGTGTGGTAGCGATTTTTCCGCGCTGGTTATGTTTAACAGGAAGATTTTGTACCGCTTGAGTTACTCTTGTTCCTACTGTCCAAATTACTAAATCTACAGGAATGGAATCTACAACACCTTTGTATTCTAAAGAAATATCATCAGCAGCGATAGATTCTACCTTCGTTTCCAAATCAATCCACACACCCCGCTCATCTAAAGCTTTCTTTGCAGCTTCGCGGTTAAATTCTGGAGAATTGCGGAGAATTTCATTAGCCATTTCAATTAATCGGAAACGTCCTCTTTCCCCAAGTCTATCAGCTAATTTGCAAGCTAATTCCACACCGCTATAACCACCACCAACAATTGCCACACGAATCTTTTCTTTGTCAGACTCTTCGAGTATTCGCAATTTTTCTTCTAAAGCATAAGCATCAGCCAGAGTACGGAAAGCATGAGCATATTTATCGGCTCCTGGTACCATATCTAAAGGTGTTTCCCCACCCATAGCTAATACCAAACGGTCGTAGGGAATATCCGCACCATCTTCTAAATATACTAGTTTTTGGTCAGCATCAACACCAGATACCGTTGCTTGATAAAAGCGGATACCTGTATTTTGCAAAAGTTCTTCATAGGGGGGAGCGATTTCCCAACTTTGCATTTCCCCGGTAAGTAATTCGTATAGCAGAGGGGAAAATAAAAAGCGGTCATTTTGATCAATTAGGACAATTTCCGGTTTCTGGGATTCTCCCCAATCCAGTTGAACTAAGCGTAAAGCGGTGTAAAGTCCACCAAAGCCACCACCAAGGATACAAATTCTAGATTTTTCGGTCATCGGTTTAATAGGTCAGCAAGCTAATGGGAGTACTATTAGTGTAATTATTTGTGTCTGTGTTGTGCCATTAACCGAGAATTACTATTTTTCTTATTTTCATCCCTTAAGTGCATAAGTTGATGAAATATGAACCCATTAATAAGAAAGGAATGTTGGATTTTCAAGTTTAAAAAGTATCCGGCGGTTTAAACCGCTACTACACAAACAAAGTCCACCTGCGTGGACTAGTTAATTTAAAACCCGCGCAGGCGGGTTTTGTTTGTGTAGCCGCGACTTATAGTCGCCAGTTAAAGTATTAAATTACACTTTACATACAAAAGTAGGGTGCTGTTAGCGCAGCGAGTTATCTCAACTCCCACTGATTTAGCGAGCTTAGACGCCGTTGGTGAAGAAAATTTAATCCGTGAAGCACTAGGGAAGCATATAGAAACTGGTGGAATTGAGTTAGATATTTTACAAGCTGCTACTATCCAAAATATTAACCAAAAGCTGCGAGAAAAGCCTTACAATGTCTTTCACTTTATCGGACATGGTGTATTTGAAAATAATCAAGGCTTCATTGCGCTTGTAGATAATAATGGTAAATCCAAATTGTTGGATGATGAGAGTTTCGCCAATTTCTTTTTAGGCGATCGCAATATTGGTTTGGTTATTCTCAATTCCTGTCAAGGTGCGACGGTATCTTCAAATCAAGCTATGAAAGGTACAGCACCAAATTTAGTCCGTCGGGGAATACCCGCAGTTGTAGCAATGCAATATTCTATACTTGATTCTACTGCCAAGCTGTTCGCTTCGGAGTTTTACCGTACTTTAGCGTTAGGATATCCGGTTGATGCAGCTATTCAATCAACTCGCAATGCGATTTCGATGGAAGTCGGACTTGATAAGCGGGATTTTGCGACACCAGTACTGTATATGCGAGCGAAAGATGGAATTATTTTGGATGTAAAAAACCGCAGAGACGCTGAGGGCGCTGAGGCAAGAGATGAAGAGAGATTGCGGGAAGGGAGTAATATT
This sequence comes from Plectonema cf. radiosum LEGE 06105, assembly GCF_015207665.1. Classification (GTDB taxonomy): domain Bacteria; phylum Cyanobacteriota; class Cyanobacteriia; order Cyanobacteriales; family Nostocaceae; genus Rivularia; species Rivularia radiosa_A. Next base: position 17,323 of record NZ_JADEWL010000056.1, on the reverse strand, counting down.
TGTATGCAGTCGTTGGAATATCCGGATGGTGCTGTAGCGCTTGATTCTCTTTTTTATTTAGAACGAAATGGGATTGAGTCTCTTTGTTATCAAACTTTAGAAAAATCTGCTGCCTTAATTCGGATCAAAGCGCCAAAGTTAATGGGTAAAACTTCTCTGGCAAGACGGATTGTTGCTGAGGGAGAAAAACTGAATTATCAAGCAGTTTATTTGGATTTGGGTGGGGTAAATAAGGAAGTAATTACCAATCTAGATAAATTTCTCCGCTGGTTATGTAGCAAAGTATCTTTAGAGCTTGAGCTAGATAATCAAGTCGATAATGCTTGGAATACAGCATTTTTAGGCAGTAATGACAACTGTACGGCTTATTTTAAAAAGTACATCTTAAAACCAATAAATTCTCCTTTAGTATTAGTTTTAGATGAAGTCGATAGATTATTTCCCTATAGCGAAATAGTAGAAGATTTCTTCGGGATGTTGCGCTCTTGGCATGAAAAAGGCAAGATTTCTGAACTTTGGAAACAACTGCGGTTGGTGTTAGCTCATTCTACCGAAGTTTATATTCCCTTGGATTACCATCAATCACCCTTTAATGCAGGTGTACCTGTGGAATTAGAAGAGTTTAATCAGCAGCAAGTAGAAGATTTAGCAATAAGACATGGTATTAATTCCCAAGATAGTATGCTCCCAGAATTAATCAGAATGATCGGAGGACATCCCTATCTGTTACGGTTGGCAATGTATGACATTGTAACGGGAAAGACAACCTTAGAAAATTTATTGCGATCGGCAACAACAGAAGCTGGAATTTATCGCAATCACCTGCGTTATGTATTAGATATACTACGTTCAGCACCGGATTTAGTACAAGCTTTTAAACAAGTAGTTAACTCAACTGCGGGAGTGGAATTAGATTCTATGGAAATTTATAAATTACACAGTTTAGGATTGGTGATTCGTGAGAACAATCATGTAACACCAAGGTGTCAACTATATCGCGATTATTTCCGTCGGGTGTTGTAATGTTGTTTAACTTTAAGAATCTGGCGGTTAAAACCGCAGCTACACAAACGAAACCCGTCTACACGGGTTTAAAAATAGGCGTTGCTGTTAGCGCAGCGTGGCGTTAGCCACAACCGCCACAAGGTCAAAGGTTAAAGGTCAAAGGTCAAAATTATTAAACTTGTGACTCAATTACTCAAGCATCGTCGAAAAACTGAGCCGCAATTTTGGGGTCATAACAATTAGCCATCACAAACTTTTCTGCTACCTGGCTCACTTCGCTATCTACAACCTGTAATTGCTAAAATCGTAGAACAAACCTTGTTGCATTCCCGCAGCTTTGGGGTTTGCGTGGATGTAACGTAGAGTATTTAAAGCTCTTCGTTTATCGGTATTAGCAAATCCCGTACTGTGATATCGCTTTTCCCAAAAGTGACCAGTTCTGTTGAGCATCCGGTTAAAACACATAGCAGTGTACCAGTTGAGCCAGTGCATGATTTTGGGTAAATCTTCTGGTTGATTTGGTTCGAGCAAGTAATGAACGTGATTCGACATTATGCACAGAGCATAAAGCTTGAAATTGAATTTATCGATCGCTTTTTTGATAGCGTAGAGAAACACCTCTCGACATTCGTGACGGGTTAATTTGAATTCACGATTATTACAGCGAGTGGTAATGTGGTAGCAGTATCCGGGTTTAATATCGCGGGGTTTTCTGGACATGAGTCAAGACCAAAAACTTAACACAGTGCAACGTTTAGAGACTTTATTACTAGATGGCTTAAATTCTGGAATTGCAACACCGTTAACCGAGCAAGATTGGAATTGTATTCGTCAAGCAGTGCAGTTGAAAGTTCAACGACACAAATAATCGTCATTGCCAGGGGAACGTTAGCGAAGCGTGTCCGAAGGAGATAGTGAAGCGTTCGCAATGACATTAAAAAACCTCCGCGAACCTCCGCGTTTACCTCCGCGCTCCTCTGCGTTTAAAAAACTAACCTTAAATTAGAGAGTATTGATAAATTTAAATATATTCGGAAGCGTTAACCATGACTCAAGCTTTACCCAAACTCCTAACCTTTGATGAATTTATCGAATGGCTTCCAAACGACGACAAACGCTACGAATTACATAAAGGAGCAATTGTTAAGATGCCTCCACCGAGCGGAGAACATGAAAAAGTTATTGCGTTTTTATCACGTAAACTAACTGTAGAGTTTGACCGTCTTAACTTACCATACGGAATTCCTAAAACTGGCTACGTTAAAACACCATCTGCCGAATCAGCTTACTTACCTGACTTATTACTGTTGAATTTCCATAATCTTGCTTCAGAACCTTTGTGGAAAAAGTCATCCACGGTTACTCAAGCCGAATCTGTTCCATTAGTAATTGAAGTAGTTAGTTCCAATTGGCGCGACGACTACTACAATAAATTTGGGGATTATGAAGAAATGGGCATTCCCGAATATTGGATTGCTGAGGACACTGCGTTGGACGGGTTCCCCGGCTTGAAGCAAGTGTCCGTTGATTATGCAGCGTTGGGTGGACGTAAGTTTATTGGCAATCCAAAGCAACCAACTATTTTTGTATGCGAATTAATCGATAACGAATATCAAATGAATGCTTTTACTGGCGATAATCGCATCGTTTCTCCTACTTTTCCCCAACTAAATATAACTGCTCAACAAGTTTTTGATTCAGCTGCAAGTTAGTAGGTTGGGTTGAGCTTTGACTAGTAACCTTTTTTGTAGACAAGCAATGTCAATTCGGGACAATTGTCTATATTTTTTTGATGTATTTTATGCTTCGTTTTTTGCTAAAATCTTAGAAAAGCTTTCTTGATTGATATGCAAAAACCGTAGCTACATCAAGATGTTTAACAATCACGCGGATGGCTTAACCGTGTAAGCTTGTTGAGGGTTAACCGCTCCCATGCCCCCGTTGAAACAAGAAATAAAAGTCTAGACTTGTCTAGTTTTTATATAGCAGGAAGGTTCACCGTAGGTGTGCCGAAGGCACAACCCAACAAAATCCGCATAATGTTGGGTTTCGCTATCGCTCTACCCAACCTACCAAAGTTTCGGACACCCCTCTCCTTAATAAGGAGAGGGGAAGGGGGTGAGGTTAATTTTCTCAAAAACTCACCCTCTCCTCCAACTTCACCCGCATCTTACCCCCAACACCCTTCACCCTCTCCAAATCCTCCCAAGAATCAAAAGGTTTTTCTTCACGTGCTTGAATAATCCGCTGCGCTAACTTCTTCCCTACCCCAGGAAGCGTAACCAATTCTTCCACCGTAGCTGTATTTACATTAATAATTTCCTTTTCGACAAAGGTTGATGGGGCTTTGATTTCTTTACATTCTTTTTCTTGCTGCTTAACCTTTTTCTCTACTCTTTGAGGGATAGCAAATTCAGCATTACTATAAAGCCTTTCAAACTCTCTCACATAATGAGCGGCAACTTGGGGATTTTCAATAACTAAAACAGTTTCATCGTTACCTGTATTTGCTGCTTCTGTCCAATTATGAGAACCTGTAATAACTGTTTTTTTATCGATAACAGCATATTTATGATGTAGTAAATCACCGCTCGTTAACAAAGGAACACCAACAGATTTAATCGGATTTTGCCAAGGTTGGTTATTAAGCTCATATTTACATTTGTCGCTCAAAGCTACACCCACCATATCCAAACCTTCGCTATAAGAGCGATAAGCGAAATCCGGCTCTAATAAAGTTCTAATTTTCACCTTTTGTTTGTGCCGTGTTTCTAGAATATTACTCAAACGCTGGGCTGAAAACACAAATAATGCTGCATCAATAGAATTTACTGCTGAATTCAACATTTTACCAATTAATCCATTACTGCTTTCAATCCAAGGTAAGGTTGGAGAAGTTGGAGAAAAAGCAACCGTAACTTTGTTATTTCCTAAAACAACTTGTTGAAAATCTCGTTGAGGTTTTTGTAAACCGAATTTACTATCAAATTTTCCTGCAACTCCATCACCCCACATGATGTTAAACTCTTTTGTAAAAATATCAGCTAGTTCTACACTATCGATTTTAAGTAGATTATTAACATTACCCAAACTATCATAATTACTGTAATCGCCGTGAGTATCTGATAATGTAAAATTAGCCGAAGTGATAATTACGAAACGGTTATCTATAACCACAAATTTATGATGCATCAAACTACTACCTTTTGAACCATCAGCAGTATCATCAATTAAAGGTATTTTGGCATTCTGTAAGATTTTTAAAGCATCTCGAAGATTGATTTCTGGTTGTGATAATTTACCGTCTTCATCGGTATCGACAAATTTCTGAAACTCTTGATATCGCTGTTGTTCTCTTTGTGTTAACTTTGCTAATTCCTGCGGTGTAAAATCACTCCAAGAACGACTATAGTTATTTTCCATAATTACTCTAACTTTGACTCCTGCTTGTTGTTTGTTAACTAATGCTTGAGCGACTATTGGTAAACGTAACTCTTGTACAGCGACATCTATTGTAGAATCTGCTTGAGAAATAGCTTCAATAATTATTTGTTCTAGATTATCTCCTGCACGTAATTTTTGACGGTAAGGTTCTTGATATTCAGAAGTTTGAGAATGATTAAAATAAACTTTTATTAATGAATCTTGGGGCAATGGTTTTAAAGTTTGATTATGAGATTTTGGTTGTTGACAACCAGTGAGAGAAAATATTAGTAATAATAAAGAATATAGACGCTTATGAATAAAGAAAATTTGCACGGGATTCTAAAGAAAGATAGATACTAAATTAATAAATTTATCTTTCCCAAAATTGAGGGGATAATTTCTAAGTGCAGGAATCAGTTTGCCCTGGTGTACTTGGGAAGAGCGCTCAAGCCCAACTACGAACCTTAAAGAATCTTTACGGAAAACTGAGCCATACTTGGCTTAAAAAGAAGATATCTACAAGAATTTCTCTTGTAAAACTATATAAGCTGAAAAAAGCAGCTTTTTCCAATGTCATAACCGAATTTTTATGCAAATTTATTTAGATTACAGTGCTACAACCCCAACTCGTCCCGAAGCGATTGAGATGATGCAAGCGGTATTAACTCAAGGATGGGGAAATCCTTCTAGTTTACATGAGTGGGGACAACGAGCGGCGACTATTTTAGAACAAGCGAGAATGCAGGTTGCTAGTTTAATTAATGCTCCTGCCGAATCAATTGTTTTTACTTCCGGGGGTACGGAAGCCAATAATTTAGCAATTATGGGAGTTGCTCGTTCATATGCGAAACCCCAACATATAATTATTTCTAACGTTGAACATTCTGCGGTTTCAGAGCCTGCAAAGTTGCTCGAAAGCTGGGGTTGGCAAGTTACTCGTTTGAGTGTTGATGCTAAAGGTAGAGTCAATCCAATCGAATTAAAAGCTGCTTTGCAAGACAACACCGTTTTGATTTCAATTATTTATGGACAAAGTGAAGTTGGTACAGTACAGCCGATTGAAGAATTAGGTAAAATTGCTCGTAGTGCTGGAGTTTTGTTTCATACAGATGCGGTACAAGCAGCGGGAAGATTGCCCATAAATTTGCAAAATTTGCCTGTAGATTTACTTAGTCTTTCTAGTCATAAAATATATGGTCCTCAAGGTACTGGAGCATTGTACATTCGTCCGGGAATCGAGTTAGTACCATTACTGTGTGGTGGTGGACAAGAAATGCGATCGCGCTCCGGTACTCAAGCTGTACCAATCATTGCGGGATTTGGGATAGCAGCAGAATTAGCAGCCCAAGAATTACCAATAGAAACACCCCGGTTAATCGAATTGCGCGATCGCCTTTTTTCACAGTTAGCTGATGTCAACGGTTTAATGCCTACAGGTGATTTGATGCAGCGTTTACCGCACCATGCGAGTTTTTGCTTGGAATATGCTGATGGAGAAAAACTCAGCGGTAAAACCATTGTGCGTCAACTGAATTTAGCAGGAATAGGCATCAGTGCCGGTTCAGCCTGTCATAGTGGTAAACTGAGTCCTAGCCCCATACTAAGTGCAATGGGCTATTCTAGAGGTGCAGCAATGGGAGGTATTCGTATTACCCTGGGACGTTACACTACGATGTCAGATGTTGACTGGGTAGCAATGGTATTACAGCAAGTCATGAGTCGTCTTGAAAGTCCCATTTTGGTCTAAGGTTAATTTAGGTTAAAGGTTATAGGTCAAAGGTCAAAGGTTAGAGGCAACTATCAACCATCAACCATCAACCATCAACTATCAACTATCAACTATCAACCATCAACTATCAACCATCAACTATCAACTATCAACCATCAACTATCAACCATCAACTATCAACCATCAACTATCAACCATCAACTATCAACTATCAACTATCAACTATCAACTATCAACTATCAACAGTAAAAATGCAACTTCCCAGAACATTAGAAGAGGCAATTGTTCAAGCTCGTGAAGCAACTCAAGCCGCTCTTGCAGATGGTTATACTCGTCTACAAGTTGAGTTACTGTTTCCGGAATTAAAAGCATTACCAGTCGCAGAACAATTTTTACCAGCTTTTGCAGAATATGGTGATAAGTTAAAGATTTTATTTGCCGATGCTGGTAGTGCAGCTTTGGCTCGTCGTGATTGGAATGACGTACCTTTTCAACTTTTAGATATTGGTACTGGTAGGATGGCTTCGTTACAGTCAAAAGTTCAACCAGAAGATGAAATTTTCTTGTTTGTTCAACCTACCTCGGTGGAAGTACCGCAGTTAGAAAAAATATGCGAATATATCGGCGAAAATCGTCCTTTTGTGATATTTGCTCCTCGTTTGGAAGATGCGAGTATTGTCGGTATTGGCTATACAGCAAGACAAACTCGCCAACGTTTTATTAATACGATTGAATCTTGTTATTATCTTCGTCCCATATTTGAAGAAGCTGCGGTATTTCGTTGTTATCCTGGATTATGGTCAGTTTGGGTAGAAAAAGACGGTGATTATCAAAAAGTTGCTGAATTACCCAAAAAACCTTCTGGTGATGAATTGGATGCAATTATATCCGACGGACAACCACAAGGTGAAGGTGAATTTGTAGCAGCCAAAAGTCAGAATATATTTAAAGGTTTGCAACGTTTTGTTAGGGCTTTGAGAACTTGACACAAAACCTATTCTTAACACAAGAGTAAACTACGACAGGGTGGAGCAATTATTAACGGGACTTAAACGAAAAAAGTAGTCCCGTTAATTGGGTTGTAAATATTCGTGGTTTGTAGGGTAATGGCTTTTCGAATGCTACAAACACTAAATAGACAGAGAGCAAATAAGCCTCTATCTCGGTTATTTGTTAACCTCGTAGCGAAAATTTGCTGTATTTCTGATTGCGTAACAATAGATTACAATTATGGAAAGAAAAAAAATTTTAATTGCAACAAAAACATACCCTTCAATTAGTAGAAAATACAGAGAAAGCGTATGTACAGCCGGAATTTTATTAGATGAAAATGAAGAACCTACGCAATGGATTCGTATTTATCCCATTCGTTTTCGTCAACTTGATTTTGACAAAAAATACCCTCGATGGTCTATTATAAGTGCAAAAATAGAAAGAAATGATAAGGATTATAGAGAAGAGAGTTTTCGTATAGATGATTCTTCAATTGAAATAGTACGAAAAATTGATACAAAGAAAAACTGGGAAGAACGAAAATCATTAGTTCTTCCATTAGAATTTAAATCTATCCGAGAGATTAAAGAACAAGGTAAATCCCTTGGAATTATTAAACCAAAAAGTATAAATAAATACTTTTGTAAGTCTACAGCACGACAATGGAGTCTTAAACAACAAGCGATTCTAGACCAAGGGGATTTGTTTGAACCTTCAATAGAGTTAGATAAAATTCCTTATAGTTTTGGTTATGAGTTTATCTCTAAAGATGATGACAAACATAGGCTTACAATAAGTGATTGGGAAATACAACAACTATATAGAAACTGTAGAGATAGGTCAAATGAAGAAACTCTAGAAAATAAAGAAAAAGAAGCCTTAGAAAAAGTACGGCAAAAGCTGGAGGATGAATTTTTAGTAAAAAAAGATTTATACTTTATAGTAGGGAACTTAAAAAATCATAAAAACAGTTTTATGATTATTGGAATATTTTATCCTATGTTGAAATAAACCAATTAAAATATAAAGGTAAGGGCAGATGAATATTACAGATATTTCAGGTAGATATATCCTGACATTTGGATACGGAAATCGTAAAAGTTACGATATTTTTTTAGATTATTTAAAAAAATTTAATATTGAGTATGTTATTGACGTAAGAACAGTTCCACGTGCTTGGAGTCGTCAATGGTATGGAGAAAAAATCAGTGACCTATGTCAAAAAAACGACATTAAATATATATCGAAAACAGCATTAGGTAACACATCTGGTAATAAAAATTGGATTCCTGCAAATCAAAAAGCTGCGAGTGAAGATTTACAAGAAATTGCAGAAATTGTTCAAAAAAGTAATGTTTTAATATTGTGTGCTGAAATGAATCCAGAACGTTGTCACAGAACTGAGGTTGCTAGTTGTTTAGAACAATTAACAACAATTCCTGTTAAACATTTAGAATAGAGTATTCAAATTAATTGTTCATATATCAGTAATTATATTTTGAGGTTAAATAATTGAATTAAAAACAAAATTTTGATATTAATAGATTTTTTAGACACTGAAAACATATATATCAGTGTCTTGGATATGTAATTGTATCTATATTTTTACTTTTTAATTAGTTTGTAAAGGAGCATCTAAAACTTTATTAATTCTCTGACGTGTTTCTAATAAATGCGCTTTGGTATATTCATCTTTGGAATTAACTTCTTCTAATTTATCGTTCAATTGACGTAATTTATACCATGCTAATGTCCGAGCATCTTCGGGAACACTAACTTTTCGCAACACCATATTAGTCAAAATATCTAAATATTTTCGCTGTAAACCCCGACGCAAACTCGAAATTTCCAAATTTTTATCTTTAGATTTCAATACTTCCGTCCAAATACTATCTTGAAGCGTATTAAATAATTCAGGTAAACTCAGAGCTTCCCCTTCTTCACTCTTCAACTCAATATCTTTGAGACGAGAAAGGCGATCGCTAGAAAGTAAATCAGATAAAACCATGTTCTGCATGAATAAAATTAAATCATGGATGGGATAATCCAAACGACCAACTTGAGGATTGCTTCCCCAATGTCTCCAGCGAGATGGTGCTAATTTATTCAATAATTCTGGGGAGAAGTTTAAAGCATCTTCGGCGAAAATATAATTTTGTAAAACTTCTAAAGCTTGCCGTTGTTTTTCTACAGCTACAGGTTCAAATGGTAGTCGATTTTGGTCTTTACTAGCGTAAACTCTGTAGAATGACTGACCACCGATGTATTTTGAAGTATAGTAAACTTGTTGAAAATAGTTACTTAATACTGCACCAAATCGGTCACGTACATCGCTGTAACTTTCTCCTTCCAAAGGATAGCGCTTATTTATTCTATCCCACATTTGGCGAGCATTATCCATCTGCCACTTAGAATAAAGCAACACATTAGAACTATTATCCCATGCGTCGGCAGTAGGGTCTAAATCGTAAACATCTTCGTCTGTGGAATAACTATACTCTGGTTTATAAGATTCTGCGGCGATTTTTTGTAAAAATGGCTTTTCAGCAGTGGTAGATGTAGCTTTAAACTCAGCATAACCATATTTAATTGCCCATGCATCATAAGGTCCAATAATACTGGGAAAATAATCACCTTGCTTAACACCTTCAGGAGCAATATTGGGAGGAATATAGTCCATGACTGAAGAAACTTGACCCCTAATACTAGTAATACTCCTATCGTTCATTTCTTTAGGAGATAACATTGTACTACCCCGGAAGTTATGTCTCAAACCCAAAGTATGACCAACTTCGTGAGCAACAATTAGACGTAAATATTGATGAATATAGTCTTTAGTTTGCTGACTCGTTGGTGGTAAATCTCTGAGCAGCGAAAGTGCTAATTTCCCATAACCAAATTGGTTTGTAGCTTCTATTCCGTAACAAAGGTCGTATTTACCCGCTAATTGCGATAAACGCTCTACAAATCCCTCGATTTCCCCAAGCTGTTGGGAATCGGTATCTTCTACATTCAAACTATTTTTACATAACAGACGATTCTGCATCATTGCTGATAAAGAAGTCCGATTTTCAGATTGCGTCGGTTGAACAATTTGTTGATAATCTTTCTTAAGAGAAGTAACTAAACTCGCATCGAGCAAAATATCCGCATCTAAAATTTCTCCAGTCAAAGGATTAACACGAGATGGTCCCATGGCAAAATATCCATCTACGGTATTAATCCAACGAATGGTATTATAACGGATGTCTGAGGGGTCCCAAGTAGCACTGTCAGGCATTTGCTTAACTTCTATGGCATTTTTAAACCCAGCCGTTTCAAAGGCTCGATTCCACATTAAAACCCCTTCTTTAATTGCTTCCCGATATTCATAGGGTGTAGCGTTATCTATCCAATAAACAATCGGTTTCTTTGGTTCGGAAATCGTTGCATTGGGATACTTTTTTTCTAAATTCCAGCGATTTATATAGCGCACAAAAGAATCCCTCGGATCTTTACTAGATAAATCTTGATAAGCAGTAATAAAATAACCCACCCTTTCGTCGGCTAAACGGGGACGATAATTATTATCCGGTAGTTGAGAAAGACTGTAATGTAGCTTTAATGTAAAACCACGTTTATCAGCCAAAGTCATCAATTTGGGGTTTTTTGTCTTACTACTACCCCCCGAAAAGTTCAAAATTGACTGAATTTCGATATTTTCAGGAAAAACTTTGGCACTACCAAAATAAGATTCCTCTTGGGTTCCCGGAACTCCCAAACTCCCAGATAATCCAGCTAAATCCGCAAGTAGTAAATCCCCTAAATCGATCAAGATACTTTTACGTTGGGGATGAATACTTTGAATTTTAACTCGATAAAGTACAGAATCGCTAAAAGACCTTGCCAAAGAACGTGATTGGGGATCTCCTTCCTGAGTACGGAAGTTCACATTACGAACTACAAAGTTTAAATTATTATTTACTCGTTCAAAGTAAAATAGAAAATCTTGTAAAGGCATTCCGCTGTAAATTCCGGCTTCACCAATACCCGATTCTAAAGTTGCTGTTGCTAAATAATTTTTATTAAGCTGGGTTGGCTGAACTTCTAAATATATTTTATTTTTTTCTTTATCTCTATAAAGAGTAAACAAACCTTTGGAAATATCAGTATCTTTAATTACAGTATCAAAATTTTTAAAACTATCTTTCGCTGCTGGTTTCGCTGTTGTCGATGGCTTAGTTTCAGGTTTCTTCTGTTGTTTATCTAATTCTAAATAAGGCTGTTGCGCTGCCTTTCTTGTGTCATTTACTACCCAAGTAAATGATTCTGGTCGTACTTCTTTTTGTTCACCAACTACCCATACTTTCCCTAATGGTAGTTTTTCTCGATACTTTTGATTAACTTCGTTTATCACAGAAGCATTATTCAATTTTTCTATTATTTGATGACGATTCGGTTGATGATTCAAAATGTTTTCTTCTCCAACTCGCGATCGCGTTGTGGTTTGTTGAGCGGTTGCAACCAGCGATTTAATTCCAAAAGTGGCTGTTGCTAAATACAAACCCTGCAACAGAATTATATTTATATAATCATAAATGCTCTTCTTTCTCATCCAAATCATCTCCAGGTTATCATACCCAATTGATTTACAATTTTTAAGTCCCTTAAATTATGGGAGCCTTTCTCTACTAATTTGCTCCTCATAACTTCCTCCAATCGCTCCCGCTCCTGTCGGCGAAAATAACACTACCATTCAAAATGGCTGAAAAGAGGATAATTTTTGTACTAAATGTCTAATATCAAGCAGAAAACTTTTTAAGTCAGGTTAATATAACATTTTTGAATTTTTTGTCCCTTTTTGCTGTAGTATTCTTCCTAACAATTGCAATAGTTGCAAGTAATACCTATCATCCTCAAAACCTAACAGAAAATATACTGGCAAAATAGTATAACAATCAAATATCGGCAATTGTGTTTTTTAAACACGAAAAAAGATTTAAATCGAGATTTTACTCAAAATAGGAGGACTTACCCATTGTTCCACAGTAATAACCGTTATTATACCCAATATTCAATTATTTAATAGTAGTAAATCATACTAGCTGACTGTGGTTGAAAAACTTACTGAGACGAATAAAATGTTCAGCTAAGCTTGTTTAACAATATTCATAATATAGTGTAAAAACATACAAATGGTGCAGATAGAACTTCTTAAACAGCTTTTGAGAACTTGTGTGAGAAAATCGTGGTTGGAAGAGTTGCGGCATAGAGCATCGGGAGAAACCACAAAAATTTTGATTGCAGTAAATAGCGATCGCCAACAACAAGAAAAAGTTGAAATTGCGAAAAAAGATTTTGGTGAATTAACTTTTGAGGAGAAACTGCAAGAAAGTCTAATCAGTTGGGGGCAAACAAGCAGTGGTTGGAGAGCTAATCTGAATTTAAATCAGCGACAGTTTTGGGAAGAAATTTACGCGATGTTTAGTAACATTACATTGGAACCAGAAATTGTCGCAGCAGTAATTCTCAGGTTTATTGATAGTGAAAATACAAACCCGGTAATTCTGTTTAGAAAATTAGAAGATTTTTATCGTCGTTGGTGTGATGGTGAATTTATTGATGCTGCACCCTCTGATAACTTACCTCAAAAGCAAATGTTGCAATTACAAGCACAAAATGTGGTAATTGGGCTGCGACAAGTAGATATAAATACTGGACTAAATGTAATGATTTTGCTTTTGGAAATACATCAAAGATTGCGATCGCAAAATCATCATCTGCAAACAGAAATTAGTTTTTACCCCTCAACAAAGCCAGATAATAGCAACTTTTTTACATCTAAGCTGTTGCGAGTAATTAATTACAGCGATTCGATTGAAATTGGTAATTTTAGTAACGTAGTAGGTGCATTTCTCAATTATGCTCAACTAGAAGGTGTTTACTTAGGAGATGCCAACCTTACAGGAGTGAATTTTAGCAGTGCAAACCTGATGGGAGCTTATTTAGGTAATGCTAATTTGACTGGGTTACAAGCAAAAAAAGTCAATCTTGGTAATGCTGATCTTGGTGATGCGAATTTGAGCGGAGCAAATCTTAGAGAAGCAAATTTAATTCGTAGCGATTTGACTCACTCTAACTTCAGCGGTGCGAATTTGAGTGATGCGGATTTGAGTGGTGCGGATTTGAGTGGTGCGAATTTGAGCGGTGCGAATTTGAGCGGTGCGAATTTGAGTAACGCCAACCTAACCAGTGCAAATCTTCGAGATGCTATAATAAGTGGCGCTAACCTGAGAAATGCCATACTCTTCGGCGCAAATTTGAGCGAGAGCAACTTGATTGGCGCAGAAATCAGTTACGCTGATTTGTGTCGTGCCGACCTGAGTGGTGCTAACTTGAGGGGTTCTACTCTTAAAGGTACAAATCTGAGCGATTGTATTTTATTTAGTACCAACCTTAGAGAAGCTATCTTAATTGCAGCAGACCTCAGTTACGCCAAACTCAACGGTGCAAACCTTCAAGGTGCAAATTTACACTCAGCAATTATTTTAGGTGCAGACCTCAGCGATGTCAATTTAAGTCAAGGAATTCTTAGAAAAGCCGATTTGAGTGGAGTAACTCTTAACCAAGCAAATTTAAACGGTGCTGATCTAAGTGAAGCGAATTTGCAAGACGTGACTTGGAATGAAAATTCAGCATGGGAAAATGCTCAGGGTTTGGACAAAGCTGTAAATCTCCCCGAAGCTTTAAAGGAAAAATCTCAGCAGTGAACAGTTATCAGTTAAGTCGGTAAGCACAAATTAATATTACTGTGTAACAAAATGTAAACCCCTCTCAAGGACTTATTTCTACTTTCTTGTCCAGGCACGATACATTTTTCTACCTACTTAACATAAGTTAATTAATATTTACATTTTGCCATAGTTTTTCTCTAAACCGTTAAAGTTCATTGCAAAATAAATATCTTCGATGAAATAAAATACTAAGTTCTGATATGCTCTAAAAGCATCGTGATTCAAGAGGAGAATATTGTGGCAACGGAATCAAATACCCGCAGGGGAAATAATCCAGTAAATGAAGAGTTTAGCGAATATGTGGCTCATTTACAGTTCCATATGATATGCCAAGCTCGTAACCTGGTTCCAAGCCTAAAACAAACATCAAAAGATAGCCGGGGTGAATTACTTCATCAAACCCAGGTTGATTTTGAAAAGCTGGTTTCTCGCCAATCTCGGCAAGCAATTTAAGCTTATACAAAGTTATACAAACTTATACAAAACTTAACTAAATTAAAATACAATAAAAGCAGTTCAGTAGGGAGAACATTTACGTGTTATTCTCTCTAGGGACTGCTTTTAATCGTAAAATTTATCAAAATCATTCTTTTGACGCAACGGCTAATAGCCCAAAGCCGTTAATATAATTGCAGCACTTCCCTCCTACTCAGATTATTTATATTTAATTAAGGCTTAATAGCGGACAAAGATGAAAATGAGATCATTACTTTCTCAGAATATTAATATAGTTATTCGACCAGTTCAATACCGGGACTTGGATGATATCGAGCGTCTCTCCCAAGAGTCATTCGCAGCCCAAAACCCGAATGAAGAACACTTTGCGACTCAGGAGTCGCAAAAACTGCGTCGTAATTTTGGATTGCTAAAGTTTCTCAGTTGGTTTCCGAATCCTTTACAACATCGTCTTTGCGCTTATGTAGCAGAACAAGGACGTACTATGTTAGGGATTATCCAAGTATCACCATTTAATAAAACACGCAGTACTTGGCGCGTAGACAGAGTAATGTTAGAGAAAACTCTTAACAAGCAAACCATCGGTTCTCAACTTTTGCGCTACTGCTTTGAGTCAATATTAGAAGCTCGTACCTGGATTTTGGAAGCAAATGTCAATGATAAAGAAGCTCTAGCTCTTTATCGTCAAAATGGGTTTCAGCGTTTGGCTGAAATGACATATTGGCAAATTGAACCAGAATTATTAGCGTTATTGGCACAAGCCGAACCAGATTTACCCAATCTGCTACCCGTAAGCAATGCAGATGCTCAGTTGTTGTATCAGCTCGATACCGCATCAATGCCGCCTTTGGTGCGTCAAGTATTTGATCGTCAAACCCATGACTTTAAAACTGGCTTATTCGGTGCTTTAGCTGATGCACTCAAACAGTGGTTAACAAAATCAGAAGTAGTTAGCGGTTACGTATTTGAACCCCAAAGAAAAGCAGCGATTGGCTATTTTCAACTGAAAATCGATCGCAAAGGACAAACATTCCACATTGCCACCTTAACTGTTCATCCAGCATATACTTGGCTGTATCCAGAGTTACTATCTCAGATGGCTCGCATTACCCAAGATTTTCCTGCTGCTTCGCTGAAAGTGGCTTCAGCAGATTATCAGCCAGAAGGGGAAGAATATCTGGAGCAAATCGGAGCAAGTCGCATAGAACACACATTAATCATGTCTCGCTCCGTATGGCACAAAGTAAGGGAATCAAAATTTGTTTCCTTAGAAGGAATTCAGCTACCGGAAATGCTGCAAGGATTGCAACCCGCACGCAAACCCATACCAGGGGGAATGTTGTGGAAGCAAGAAAAAATCCAGCAAAAAATTTTAGATAGAGCCAAATTAAAAAAATCTATCCCAGATAGTATTGCTCTATCTTACAAAAAAGGTAGCGTAGAAGGGTGTTCCTCAACGCCTTCAACCGATACTCAGGAGGAGTAGTAATGTGGTGGAGTCAGAGGGAAGAGAAGCCCCAAGCAGCACAAAAGCAACTTCTGATGTATTGGCTTTAGGATTGGATGTTGGTCATAAACGCATTGGGATAGCCGGTTGCGATCGCACTGGTTTAATTGCCAGTGGAATTACTACATTACACCGCAGTTCTTTCGAGCGAGATGTCGAACAAATCAAGCAAATAATCCAAGAAAGAGATGTCGAGGTTTTGGTAGTTGGGCTACCCTATTCTATGGACGGTTCCCTGGGTTTCCAAGCACGTCATGTCCAGAAATTTACGAAAAGATTAACAACAATTTTGCAATTACCAGTAGAATACGTAGACGAGCGTTTAACCTCGTATCAAGCGGAACAAATGATCATTGCCCAAAAAATTTCTCCTTCTCGTAATAAAGGATTAATTGATAGATTTGCCGCAGCCTTAATTCTGCAACAATGGTTGGATATCAGAAGACAGAAAAAAAAATCGGATAGAGAAAAAACCCCTTAAAATAAACGGTTAATTTTGATAGCTTTTGTCATGATATTCTGAGAATAAGAGTCAGCATTTTTCTATCGTCAGCCATTTGTCGTTAAGAATTTTTGCTGAATGATAGAGTAATCTATTTCAAGCTGATATTAATTTTTGTGCTTTTACTCGGCTATGTATCCATCTCCATTTCCTGAAGACAACGAGCGTTCCAATCAAAGTTCCATCTCCTTGACTGATGAAGCTGGAAGGTCACTTGAATGTTATGTTGAGCATTCACTTGAAGTAGATGAGCAAGAGTACTTTTTATTGCTTCCTGTTGACTCACCTGTAGAAATTTTTGCTTGGGA
Source organism: Plectonema cf. radiosum LEGE 06105 (assembly GCF_015207665.1). Lineage (GTDB taxonomy): Bacteria > Cyanobacteriota > Cyanobacteriia > Cyanobacteriales > Nostocaceae > Rivularia > Rivularia radiosa_A. Next base: position 624 of record NZ_JADEWL010000056.1, on the reverse strand, counting down.
AACCGACGGTGAGACAGAAGAAGCCGTTCTTGTAGAGGATGATGCTACAATCGAAAGAATTTTTAGTACTGCCCAAGCTGTTTTATCCGAACAAAATTTAGTGTTAAAAAACACAGCCTACGCTTTAACAGCTTCGGGTGAATTGCCTCCTATTGAAGAGTCAGATATTTTTACCTTAGAAATTGAAGACGAAGGAACAGATTTAGAACCAGAACAGTTACAGTTACTCGCAAGTTTTTATTACGAAGAACAAGAATACGCAATTTATACACCATTAGATCCATTGCTATTTTTTGCTCGCATATCTTCAGAAGGAAAACCGCAGTTGCTCTCACCAGAAGAGTTTCGCGAATTCCAACCATTCTTAGAAGAGCATCTTTTTAACGAGGTTGATTAAGAATTATTCAAATTTTTGTTGTTAATTGAACCAATGTAGAGACGTAGCACTGCTACGTCTTTTTAATGCATAAAACATGATGAAAAACGAGCGATAATCACCGTACCACAAGAGTTTATTTTATATATAAATGAATAATATCTCAGCAAACATTTACATCATCAAGCGCAAAGAATCGGAATTAAATTAACTCCTAACTCCTAACCCCTAACTCCTAACTCCTAACC
>NZ_JADEWL010000247.1 GCF_015207665.1 Plectonema cf. radiosum LEGE 06105 | reverse complement strand
CCCCATCCCTTTCCCCAATTGGTAGGGAACTTGACTAATATAAAGCCAGTCGATGGCTTAAACTTGTTATAAATTTCAAGTTGTCTTTTGTTATCGTTAATTGTGCAATTATTCGGTAAACTATTTTCACTTCCAATTGTGCTGTTACCAAATAAAAAAAATCAAAATTTTCAGGGTGAAGCAATTCCGAAGGTTAAGGATTATAACTGAATTTCTACTTTGTCTTTGCTTGCGAATAAACGGCTATTTTCGCGTCATCTGGTAGATAGGAGTAGTATTGTATAAAATTTACTGAGCATCTACCAATGAATGTGAAAAAATTAAAGTCTTAAAGCTTCCCTAGTTACAACAATTGTCAGATAAATGAACAAAAAATTTTTCCTTACGTTACTTTCCAGCCCTATTTTGTTTTCGTCTATAGTGTCAATGGCGGTTTTTTCTCAGCCAGCTAGCGCTAATCAAACAGTTAATCCTACTCCTAGTCAGTTTTCTTGCGGACGAAAAGCACCTGTAGCTGTAGCAAATCCAAGTTTGGCTTGTACTCGCTTAAATAGACAAAATGATTCAACTTCTGATGAATTACCTGCATTGGAATTTACCGAAGAAGAAAGCGATGCTTCTGTTATTTTGTTCGGTTGCGATTGCCCGTCTTGCTTAAATGCTTTACGTCAAATACGCGGTTTACCTCCTTTAGTTTAAGGTTAATTTTTGGGTCTAGAAGTCGGGTTTTTGTCAGCTTTGTAAAGCTCTGACAGATATTTATCCTAAAAACCCGACTTCTCTACTCTACAAACAACTGAGAATTGAGAATTACTCTAATTGCTCTCAAATAATCTACACTCGAAGAGATAGGCTTTATAATTCGTCTGTAAAATGTCCTCTTCTTTAGATTCTTTACCACCCGCTCTTGCGAAAATTGTCCAACGCTTCAAACGTGCTTCTGACCCCAAGCGACGTTACGAACAGTTGATTTGGTATGGTCAAAAACTTCCTGAGTTCCCAGAATCGGGCAAAATACCTGAAAATAAAGTTCCTGGCTGCGTTTCTCAGGTTTTCGTTATTGCTTCTTTAGATGATGACAAAGTAACTTTTGAAGGTGATTCGGATTCTCAATTAACTAAAGGCTTAGTAGCACTTTTAATTGAAGGGTTGAATGGATTAACACCGACACAAATTGTTCAACTAACCCCAGATTTTATTCAAGAAACTGGTTTAAATGTCAGTTTAACCCCTTCCCGTGCTAATGGTTTCTATAATATTTTTAAAACCATGCAGAAAAAAGCATTAGAATCTCAACAACCTGCGTCAAACTAAACCACAGCTAACGGTAAAATAAATTTGACTAACCCTCAACCTTCAACCTCAAACCTTTATTTAACCTTTAACCTTTAACCTTTAACCTTTGACCTTTAACCTGCTCAGGGATTTACTTATATGAAAACAGACATTTCATCTACTTCTTATCCCGTGCGGATTGGGGGAGTAGTACAACAATTTTTATGGAATAGGGAAGACCAAGATTATCCTATAGTTTATGAATCTTTGGGTCAAGGTTCCCCAGTATTGTTGCTTCCTGCATTTAGCACCGTTTCTACACGTGCGGAAATGAGCGGACTTGCTAAACGACTTTCTGCTAAATATAAAGCGATCGCTGTAGATTTTCCCGGCTTTGGAGATTCTGGACGACCGAGAGCCGATTATAGTCCTGCTTTATACAGAGATTTTCTGGAAGATTTTGTCTTGACTACTTTTGACAGAAAGCCCGTTGCTGTCATAGCTGCTGGTCATAGTGCGCCTTATGTTTTATGGTTAGCAGATAAATATCCTACCGTATTTTCCCGGATAGTGTTAGTAGCACCAACTTGGCAAGGTCCTTTTGCAGTGATGGGAGTCAATGGAATAGTACGGAATTTACTCAAGGAAACGGTTAGATTACCAATAGTTGGTCAAGTCCTTTATCAACTCAACACTTTACCGTCATTTTTAAAATTCATGTATCGTCGTCACGTTTACGTCGATGGGGAAAAATTAACTCCGGAGTTTATCCAAAATAAATGGGAAAATACCCAGCAACCCGGAGGAAGATTTGCTCCTGCGGCTTTTGTAACTGGTAATCTTGATCTAACCAAAAATAGAAACGATTTACTCGGATTTATTCGGGGGATGTCAATACCGATTATGGTGGTAATTGGTGAGTCTTCCCCCAAATCATCGCGACGAGAAATGGAAGCAATCGCAGCTTTACCCAGAGTCGAGAGCGTGCTACTTCCCGGTTCTTTGGGAATGCATGAGGAATTCCCAGATGATATAGCTGAGGTGATTTTACCTTTTTTGACAACTACTGTAAGTCGGTAGATTCTGACTTACCCTGAGAAGATAAGGCTGTGATATCTACCAATATCTGAATTTATTCAATAATCAAACCGGATTATTATGGTTTTTTTTGAAATTATTACTGATATAACCTAGTAATAATTGACTATTTATTAAAAGAAAGAAACTCAAAGCGTTACTTTAGTTATGTGATTAGAAATTGTTATACAAAATCAAGAGTCACACCAAAAATTTTTTGTATATTATTTGTGTTAAACATTTGAGAGGAATATATGATTAGTACAGAAACAAACTTGGTACCAGTAACCGTTTTAACTGGGTATTTAGGAGCAGGAAAAACAACTTTACTAAATCGGATTCTGACACACGAACATGGTAAGAAAGTCGCAGTCATAGTCAATGAATTTGGAGAAGTGGGTATTGATAATCAGTTGGTTATTGATACTGATGAAGAAATTTTTGAGATGAACAATGGCTGTATTTGCTGTACTGTTCGCGGTGATTTGATGCGGATTATCGGTAATTTAATGAAGCGCCGTCACAAATTTGACCATTTAGTAATTGAAACTACGGGTTTAGCTGACCCCGCACCAGTAATTCAAACATTCTTTGTAGATGAAGATATGCGGGAACAATTGTTACTCGATGCTGTGGTAACTGTAGTTGATGCTAAGCATATTTGGCAACATTGGGATGCAGAAGAAGCTCAAGAACAAATCGCTTTCGCTGACGTAATATTACTTAATAAAACAGATTTGGTGACGAACGAACAGTTATCAGAATTGGAAAATAGAATTCGGGGAATGAACGCGATCGCAAAAGTTTATCGTACCCAAGATGCACAGTTGGAAATGGATGCATTACTCGGTGTAAGAGCGTTTGATTTAAATCGTGCTTTGGAAATCGATCCGGATTTTTTGGGTGAAGATGCTCACCAACACGATGAAAGCGTTTATTCGGTTGCATTAGTACTTGATGGTGAACTTGATGGTGATAAATTGGATAAGTGGTTAGGTAATTTATTACAAACTCAAGGTCCCGATATCTTCCGCACCAAAGGAATTTTAAATATTGCTGGAGAAGAAAATCGCTTTGTCTTTCAAGGAGTGCATATGTTATTAGATGGTAGAGCAGATCGTCCTTGGAAGGAAAACGAAACCCGTAAAAATGAACTGGTATTCATTGGACGCAATCTTGATGAAGCCAAGTTAAGAGAAGAATTTAAAGCTTGTGTTGTCTGAAGTGGTAATTGGTAATTGGTAATTGGTAATTGGTAATTGGTAATTGGTAATTGGTAATGGGTAATGGGTAATTGGTAATTGGTAATTGGTAATGGGTAATTGGTAATTGGTAATGGGAGTATGGGATACAGGAGATTTTCGGAAAAAAATAACTCCTAACTCATAACTCCTAACTCATAACTCCTAACTCATAACTCCTAACTCATAACTCCTAACTCATAACTCCTAACTCCTAACTCCTAACTCATAACTCCTAACTCCTAACTCCTAACTCATAACTCCTAACTTTTCAATCCAAAATCCCAACTCTAAAATCCAAAATTCTATGAGCCAATCTACCGTCAACTCCGAACAATTTTCCCTGATATCATCACAAACTCTCTCAGATTACGTTACTGCTGTTGCTTGGTCAACCCAAGGGGATGTTTTGGCTGCAACTTCTGCTGCTGGAGAAGTGGTATTTTGGCAAAATGACGATTTACTTACTTTGCAATCTGGTAATGGTGAATCTGTAGATTGCCTTGCTTTTTCCTCTGATGATAAATTTTTAGCAGTTGGTGGACAAAATGGACAAGTCAAAATCTGGAGAGAAAATGAATTAATCGCGACTTTAGAAAATGCACCTGCTTGGGTTGATAAATTGGCTTGGAGTCCGAAATACAATCATTTGGCTTTTGTTTTGGGACGTAAAGTCCAAATTTGGGATGCTGATACCCGCGATTTTGTTGCGATTTTAGATTTTGATAACTCTTCCCCATTGGCTATTGATTGGCGAAATGATGGAAATTATATTGCGATCGCGGGACATCTGGGTGTAAAAGTTTGGAATACTCATGATTGGGGCGTACAACCATATATTTTAGATATTCCTTCTACAAGTTTAACCATGGCTTGGTCTAGGGATGGAAAATATCTTGCTTGTGGTAATATCGATAAAACCATTGCAGTGGTCGAAACTCAACAGTTAATCTCTGAGGATGAACCCAGTCCGTGGATTATGCAGGGTTTTCCGGGTAAAATTCGTGACATTGCATGGTCACAAATTAATTCCGAAAATGGTGCGCCTTTACTGGCCTGTTGTAGCGTTGATGGTATTGTATTGTGGGAAAAACAATCTGGTGAAGACTCTGATTGGGAAGCAACAATTTTAACTAATCATGCTGATATTATTCAAGCTATTGATTTTGCTCCCAACAGCTTTTTACTCGCTTCTGCTGGCAGCGATGGTTGGTTATGTTTATGGGAAAATTCTCAAATTTCACAAGTAATTACAGGTGTTAGAGACGGTTTTACCTGCGTTGCTTGGCACCTTCAAGGTAGTAAAGTTGCCGCTGGGGGAGAAAATGGTGAGTTATTAGTTTGGGGAAAGTATTAAAGGGAATAGGAGATGGGGAGATGGGG
>NZ_JADEWL010000246.1 GCF_015207665.1 Plectonema cf. radiosum LEGE 06105 | reverse complement strand
TAAATACAAACTGTCAACTGTCAACTAACTCAAAACTCAAAACTCAAAACTCAAAACTCAAAACTCCTAACTCCTAACTCAAAACTCCTAACTCCTAACTCCTCACTCCTAACTCTCTACCTTTAACCTTTAACCTTTAACCTTTAACCTTTAACCTCATACATCCAAACCTATCACACTTAACTGGGGTGGATATTCTACAGTAAATTGATAATAAATCTCTTGTTTATCTTGTGGTGCAAGAGTTAAATTCCATTTTAATATTCCCATTTCACCAGGTTGAATTTGGGGATTTGTCCGGTTAAGACGTACTTTTATTTGTTCGTTACGACTTATTGGTAGTTGTTCGAGTAATTCTAATTTGGCTTCACTATTAAGTAAATTACTAATTTGTAATCTATAGCCATAAGTGATTTTGCTTATATTACCAATAAATTTTTTATCGACTTCACGCTCAACTAAATCCCGTTCGATTTTCAAACCTTCGTCAATTCCCAAGTTTAATTTAAATTCTTCACCTGGTACGGTATTTTGTAAATCGGAAACTCCCACAAAAATGCGATCGCGAAAAATATTGGCTTTACCCGGTAATAAAGTTGTACCCAGGGAATTATTTTTGACATTAGCTTGTAGATAAGCAAAACTTACCAAACGCGGCATTGCTATATAGCCAAAATTACAAGGATAATCATCTTGGAAAATTGTAGTTTTGTGAGGTGCGCCATCACTGGGTATATTTCCACTACCATCTAAGTTAAAGGTAACTACGTTTCCTTCTTGGGATACTTCCGCAGTTATTACCTCTGCTTCGATTATTTCTTTTTCTAATTCTTCAATTTCCGAGCCATAATTTTCTTCTTCAACATCAAAATTACGAGATTGTGCAGCCATTGATGCATCTGCAAACCCTCTTACTCTTTTGCGAGTCATCGGTGGTTGGGGAATATCAATATACCAAGGTTGAGGCTTCGGTGGTAAAGTTCCACTACCGGGTTTAGCTGTAGAAAGAGTTAAATTTACATTCGTCCAATCTTCGCCGGTATTTTGGATAATTTGCGCCAAGTATACCAAATTAACGCTTTGATTTTTGCGATCAACTCGAATATCATAAAGCGGTTTCCAACTTGCAAGATTGACTACATAAGACACTTCTAGCTCAAATTCTCCCGCACCGTCAGCTTCAATTCCCACCGTTAAATTAAAACTAACGCTAGGTTGAGGAGATCGAATTTGTTGTAAGGAAGCGTATAATACCTCCAACTGCCCATCTAATTCCCGCTGTTGATTTTTGTAATCTTCCATGGAAATAGCATATTCAGTATACTGGCTGCCGAGGAAGTTGAGTAAATCTAGAGTTTCGCTCAAGCTAATACTTTTACGCGCTAAACTAATGGAAAATTGTTCCTCAGTCTTCTCCCGTAAACCTTCCAAAAACCGCGATTGTAAGGCTAGAGCATCCATTTGAGCTTGAAATTGACGTTTCTGCGCTTCCAACTGTTCGATTTGTTGATTTAACTGCGATATCCGCGCTACTACCGACTCAGTTGTGTAAATACGCTCCACATTTACACCCAACAAACGCACAGCCAAATTACCTTTACCGTTAACCCGCACCGACTCCGTTTCAATAGTTTCTGGCAGTTGTGAGACTATCAATTCCTGCTCAGTTCCGTTTAATTTGATTGCACCACGGCGTGTCACCAATGCTTGATTAGTATAAACTGCAACTGCGACAATATCTGTTTCGACAAATTTACGCGATGATGGTATTTCCTGGTTAACCACTGCCAGTTTTCCTTAATTGCGAACGGTTATGCTGGTTAATTGTAGATCACGGATTGAAATGGATTACACTGATTTCACGGATTTAATTACTCAGTTGACAGTTGACAATTACCCATTACCAATTACCTATTACCCATTACCAATTACCTATTACCCATTACCAATTACCTATTACCCATTCCCATACAAAGCTGTTTCTGAAGCAAATTGCTTTGCAGCTTCTAATAAATATTCAAAATAGGCACGTGCAACAATCGATAATTGTTTACCGTTGGGATAAACCATATACCAACTGCGTTTTATGGGAAAATGTTCGACATCTAAAACTGTTAAATCCTCGGCATAAGGCATTAATGTATGACGAGATAAAACCGAGATTCCTAAGCCTCCGGCAATAGCTTGTTTAATCGCTTCATTACTACCTAATTCCAATTTTACTTTCACTTCTACATTCTTTTCTTCAAATAACTTTTGCACCGCTCTTCTTGTTCCAGAACCTGGTTCCCGCATAATAAAAGGTTCATTTGCTAACCTTGATATCGGAATATTCTTTTCACCAGCTAAAGGATGATTAATTGGAGCTAAAACTATTAAAGGATTATCTAAAAATTCTTGATAATTGATGTCAAGATTTTCTGGAATTTGACTCATAATATATAAGTCGTCTTGATTATTCGTCATTCGTTCCAGAATTCCTTCATGATTTGTTACTTGTAAAGCAATCTCAATTCCCGGATAAAGCTGACAAAATGCGCCTAATAAACGTGGAATAAAATATTTTGCTGTGGTAATTACTGCTAAACGTAATTGCCCTTGTTTTAATCCTTTTAAATCCGCTACTTTCATTTCAAATTTAGCCAAAATATTAAATATCTCTTGGCAAGTAGCAAATAATTCTCGTCCTGCATCCGTAAGATACAAACGTTTACCAACTTGTTCAAATAACGGTATTCCCACCGATTTTGTTAGTTGTTTTATTTGCATGGAAATGGTGGGTTGCGTAAGAAACAATTCTTCTGCGGCGCGAGTAAAACTACTGTGTCGTGCCGCAGCCTCGAACACTTTTAATTGGTGCAGCGTCGCTTGATTCAATGGTGATTATCCTCTTATAACACTTCATAAATAAACACCCTCAAAAGGATGCTCTCTCATAGAGAGATATATATATAAGTATGACCGAATAATTAAGTAAAAAATGCTTTCCCTCACGAAAAAAATCTGAGGGTTTCCATAGAGAAAAATCTATGCTTGTTATTCAAAATTGGGTATTTAACTTATGAAGTTGAGAAGTTATTATCATAAGTAACCCTATCCCCAGATAATCCATGACCACGGATTAAAAGGGATTACACGGATTTCACAGATTTTAATTACCAATTACCAATTACCAATTACCAATTACCAATTACCAATTACCAATTACCAATTACCAATTACCCATTACCAATTACCAATTACCCATTACCCATTACCCATTACCAATTACCAATTACCAACCACCCATTACCCATCACCCATTTCTAACCTTTCGACTTCCGGTAAAATTGAGATTTCTTCAACTATTTTTTCTGGTAACTTATTTAATTCTGGCAACTCGATTAATTCTGCTTCCCCAACTTGCTCTTTAATGTTAATTGGTAATCTTACGGGTTGACGCTCCTCTATCCAACAACTTGCTACTGGTAAGGTTTGCTCTAGTTCATCTAGGGGACGAGGTATCACCATCACCGCATTCAATTCTCCAATGCGTTCTGCTTCGTACATCCCAGCTTCTACTGCTACTGCTACATTTGCCACAGAACCGCGAATAATTGCAGTACACAAGCCAGAGCCGATTTTTTCATAAGCCGCTAACTGGACATCTGCTGATTTGAGCATAGCATCCGCTGCTCCTACCATCGCCGGGAACCCGATTGTTTCTACTAACCCGACTGCTTGATTGCTCAATCTATTATAGGTTGAACCATCAGCAATTTCACTTAGTCTAGTAGTAATAGGTAATACTATATTTAGATTAGGATAAGGGCGAGGAATTACCAAGCTAGAAATAAACTGTCCGAATTGCTTAGCAGTTTGTTCACCAGCTTCTACAGCCAAACGGACATCAGCAACTCCTCCCCGAATCACAGCAGTACAATGTCCCCCGCCAATTTTTTCATATCCAATCAAGTGAACCCCAGCAGATTTGAGCATCATATCCGCCGTTCCCACAATTGCAGGGAAACTTTGGGTAGATACTAACCCTAAAGCAGCACCTTTAGTTTTTTCTCGACTGCGTGATGAAGATTGATTATAGGAATGCATTAGTATTTCTCCCCAATATTCCAATTGACTATAAAAAGTGAAGGATAAAAATTAAACATATTGTTTTTACGCCTTACCTTTCACTTTAGCTTCTATAAAAGATTGAGGATGAAGCATGAAAAATAATTGTCATCAAAAATGCATTCTTTGCGATAGCAACGAGCTTGCACTACGCGATCGCAAAGTGTGTCCTTAAGAATTCATCCATCTTGGGATTGTTCATCCTCAGATACGGATGTATCCAAAGATTGTCTATGAGGGAATAAAGTTATTAACAGACTTTTAATATTAGTTCTTCCATAGATATGATTTCCAACGCCGTTTGAATTAACATTGGTGGATTGTTCGGCTGATTCTTCTGCTGCTGCTGAATCCGAGGAAACAGCTTTTTCTTCTGTTGAATTTTTGACAGGAGAAAAATACGAAATCGGAGATGGACTAACGTAAGGACGAGGTGATGGGGTAAGGGGGGGAGTGACGTAAGTTGGAGAATTGGGAATATGAGAGGAAATTTCTTCCTCCACTTGTTCAGTTAGAGGTAACTGAGTTTGCTTGAGTTTACCATTCATTTCCTCGGTGGAAGATTCGCTCAAAGACCTACTATTGTCTCCAATAACCGAACCTGCCGGAACGACTTTCCCAGGTTCCACGGAAGCACGAAATACAGTCGTAGCCGAACCTATACAAGCATTTACACCAATTTTACCTGCGCCAACCATCAGGAAACCGGCTCCTAAATTTGCTCCCGATTCGATCTCTAAAATTCCTGCATCGACTTGGAGAATTGACCCCATACCAATACAAACTCCAGAACCGATAATTATTTTACTCTTGGGAGCCGCTTGCATGATTACCCCTGGTGCGATGACCGCACTAGCATGAACAATCACCTCGCCACTGAAAAAAGTCTCGAAATTATTATATAGGCGCAGTGGCGGCACGGACATATTTTTACCTATTTTACCTCTTTGCTGGAGGATGGGGATGGGG
>NZ_JADEWL010000055.1 GCF_015207665.1 Plectonema cf. radiosum LEGE 06105 | reverse complement strand
CTTTCTCAACCGGACGCAATCGAATAATCGCCGCATCCGCACCACCGGGTAACATGACGGTGTTATTCTGTACTTGATGGTCGTATTGACGATAAACCCAAGATTTGGAAGCGATGGTGGGTGTATCGAGTAAAGTTAACACAATATCATTCCAGGTTTGTAGTTTTCCTTTTATTTGAATACCTTCATAACTACAAGGTGGTAAATTATCAGATGTCCATTCCCAAGCTTTACGAGCATATTCTGGAGTTTCTGCTAATAATTCTCGGTGATAAATCGGGGTATTTTCTGCCAAGGCTGTGGCGGGTATTTCGGCTGCGATTTCTCCTTGATAAAGAATCCGCACAATCGGTTCTTCTATAACTTTTCCTGCGACTACTGCATTTAATCCCCAACGCACAAAAATATCAATTAATTCTTGTTCTCTACCTTTCTCGGCAACAAACAACATTCTCTCTTGAGATTCACTGAGCAAATATTCGTAGGGAATCATTCCCGTTTCCCGGTGAGGAATTTTATCTAAATCGAATTCTACTCCCACACCACCTTTTGCAGCCATTTCAGAAGTAGAACAGGTGATACCCGCCGCACCCATATCTTGGGCTGCTACTACCGCACCTGTTTTAAAGGCTTCCAAACAAGCTTCAATTAAAGATTTTTCTAAAAAAGGGTCTCCAACTTGTACTGCTGGACGGTTATCAACAGATTCATCAGTTAGTTCCGCACTGGCAAAACTCGCGCCTCCCATACCGTCGCGTCCAGTAGTAGAGCCAACATACAATACCGGATTACCGATACCTGATGCACCAGATTTAACAATTTCTGGTGTTTCCATCAATCCCAATGCCATCACGTTAACCAGAGGATTCCCAGAATAAGCAGGGTCAAAGTAGACTTCACCACCTACCGTAGGAACACCGACACAATTACCATAATGAGCAATTCCCGATACCACACCATTAAATAATCTTTGAGTTTTGGCATCTTCTAAATTACCGAAACGCAGTGAATTCAATATCGCAATGGGACGCGCACCCATGGTAAAAATATCTCTGAGAATACCACCAACTCCCGTCGCCGCACCTTGAAACGGTTCTACTGCTGAAGGATGATTATGGGATTCAATTTTAAAAGCCAATTGGAAACCATCACCCAAGTCTACAACCCCAGCATTTTCACCCGGACCTACCAGAATCCGCTCTCCTGTGGTAGGAAATTGTTTTAATAAAGGTCGAGAATTTTTATAACAGCAATGTTCTGACCACATCACACCAAACATTCCCAGTTCCGCTTTATTGGGATGACGACCTAATCTTTGGACAATTTCTTGATATTCTTCGGGTTTTATGCCTTCTTTGGCGATTTCTTCGGGAGAAAATGGGGGTTGAGATGTTGCGGTCATGGAAGTAAATGCACGTCTAGATGAATTTTATATTTTAATATTTATTTGTGCGTTTATTAAGTAGGTGGGGGTTTAAAAATAGGGAATAGGGAGTAGGGAGTAGGGAGTAGGGAGTAGGGAATAGGATTGGGGGAATAGGGAGTTTAGGATGGGGATGGGGGTTTTAAACCTTGGAGCGAGGGAATTTTTAAGTTATATTTATTCTTAAGCAAAAGATATTTACTATTCTTTAATCTTTATAATATTTGTTCATAGTTAGCTTTATTCTCTTAATGATATCTAGAGAAATTAATTGATTCTTTCAATGTGATTTAATTACCTCTTTATAGATAAAATCATATCGTATATTCTGCCACTATATTTTCTGAATGAATATTGCTTAAATGTGTTTGTAATCCTCATATAGAAATATATTGATGTACAAAATAACTTTGGAATGGTTTGAGGAGGGTCATCAGCGTTCGCGAACATTTTCTTCAAAAGATAATACCAAGGAAAAAGGGAAAATTTTCATTGGTAGAGATGAAGAAAAATGCGATATTATCTTACCTTTAAATGAGAAAAGTGTGTCTCGCTTGCACGTAGTAATATTTTATGATTTTCAAAAAAATTGCTTTCTTTTGAAGAACTTAACATCTGATAGACCTCAACCGAATCCAGTAATTGTTGATGGAAAAAAAATTATTGCTCAACAAGCAAATATTTCTTTAGGAACAGTAATTCAACTAGGTAAAATTACTTTAAAAATTAGACAACTCGATATTATTAAATCGCAACAATTATATGGGCTTAAATGTCCAAATGGTCATCAAATTCCTTTCGATTACGTAGGGGATTTTTGTCCCCATTGTGGATTTTCTTTACAAGCAGGTCAAACAATTGTTTTACCTCAAGACTAATATATTTACTCTATAGTCACAATTATGGAAATAATACTAACCTGGGAAGACCCCGGTAATCAAGAACTGCAAAAGCATTCTTTTACTATTCCTTTAGGAATAGGTCGAGAAGCAGTAGGTATACCCGATACTTATGAAGAGCAATCTTTGTCTAAAGTAGTTTTCAAAAGCAGAGAGATTTCTGTTTTTCACGCCCTAATTTGTGTTGTTAACGGTGAGTTAACAATTAAGGACATAAGTACTAATGGTACAAGGGTTAACGGGAATTTATTACAAAAATCCAGTCGTCCTCTCAAAAGTGGAGATACGCTTCAAATTGGACCATTTCAGGTAAGTGTAAGTTTGAACAAGGAGATTGAGGGTACGGAAATCCTCAATCAATCTCCAACCATATTAAATCCACAAACCGAGGTTGTTAATTTTGGTCAACAAGTAAATCAATCTCCACCTGCAACTATTGTCTTTAACCCAGAAACTGACAAGCCAGATACCATAACTGTAACTTCGGAATCCCCAGAGTTAACTTCTTTCCCATCAAGGGAATTTATGGCATCAGAGTTTGTAGATGTGCAATCTCTTTATGCTACAGGAAAACCTGTCCAAGAGCAAGAATATGTTGCTTTGGGAGGGGGTATTGGTAGTTTTGCATGGGTAGACCACATCAGAATTTATGGAGTCAAGCCAGATAAAATTACTGTTCTGGGTTTAGAAAAAAAACCATATGGACGTTACCAGCGTCTTTGTGAAAATTCTCAAATTCCTCCCCATGAAAGATTGCGCTCTGGTTCTGATTCTTGCCCTGATAATCTTTGGGGTTGGCCAGGTTATGCTTGGCGAGAAGCTTGGCGAGAACTGTTTTCTGGTGAAGTTAGTTCTGCGCTAAAGCATCTGTGGCAGGTTTTTGCCGAGCCAGTGGTTGCAGATACTTATACTCCCATGTCAGGAAAAGTTTTTGAGTCTATCGACCGAGAAGCTGAACGTATTGGCTGGTCTTCGATGCTTAAGTATGGTCGTATCCGAGCTATCCGTAAAACAACCGATGGTCGTTATGCGATCGCCTATTCTGTCCCTAATGCTTCGGAACGGTCTCATGGGTATTTGGTAGGTCGTTATGTACATATTGCTACAGGATATCCAGCTATTAGGTTTTTACCTGATTTGCAGAAATATCGGCAAGACACGCAGGATTTTAAATCTGTAGTTAATGCCTACGAAGAACATAACCATATTTACAAACATTTAGAAAGTCGGGGTGGGACGCTAATTATTCGGGGTAGAGGGATTGTTTCATCTCGAATTATCCAAAGAATTTCCGAAGCAAGACGGAAGAATCCTAAAATTACCGTTATTCATGTGATGCGTACCCCTGTTAAAGAAGGTCAGAAGTTCGGCTCGGCTCAACGTAAAGTTGAAAATCACTGGGAATTCCAGCCATATAACTGGCCCAAAGCGACTTGGGGGGGTGATATGCGTTCGATGTTAGAAGCAGCTTCCCCTGCAAAGCGTTATGAATTACTTAAAGATTGGGGTGGAACTACTACAGCGGACCGTACAGATTGGAAAAAAATTATTCAGGAAGGTTTAGATTCTGGGTGGTACAGTATTGAGTTTGGTCAAGTAGAAAAAGTAGAACGCAATAACGAAGGAAAACCTCTTTCTTACATCAGAACTCAGAAAGGGTTGTTAGAGGTAGCAGCAGATTTTATTGTTGACTCTACAGGATTGGAAGCTAAACCTCAGAACAACCCTTTATTTGCAGATTTGATTAGCCGCTATAACTTGTCTTTATCTCCTTATGGTGGTTTGCAAGCTGCTAAAGACTTTGAAATGAAAGAGATGCGAAATATTCGCGGCAGAATGTATGTTTCCGGGGTTTTAACTTTGGGTGGTCCTTATGCTGCGATTGATACATTCTTAGGCTTGCAATATGCTGCTCAAAGAGCGGCAGATGCTTTGGTTGCGACAAAAGCTCCAGGTATAGGCTATGTAAATGGCTTGGGTTCTCTATGGCAATGGATTAAATGGGCAACTAATCAACAGCCATAAATTTTGTTTGGATTTTTGATTGAATTGGATCTAAAATCTCAAATCTACAAACGTCTTATTCCAAAAACAGTACAATCTAGAATCGCAAATCTAAAATCTAAAATCGAATGACACCAACATTAATTGGACGCTGGCAATCGAGGATTTTTCTTTTAGCAACTATTGGTATTTTATTTTCTTTACCTTTTGCTTTGAAAAATGGTTTTCAACAAGTTGAATGGGTTTACTTTTGGGTTTTGTTTTATGTCGGTCTTTTTGGTTTAGCTTGGGATATTCTTTATAACTATTT
Source organism: Plectonema cf. radiosum LEGE 06105 (assembly GCF_015207665.1). GTDB lineage: Bacteria > Cyanobacteriota > Cyanobacteriia > Cyanobacteriales > Nostocaceae > Rivularia > Rivularia radiosa_A. Next base: position 36,952 of record NZ_JADEWL010000055.1, on the reverse strand, counting down.
GCAGAAATTTCTTTGGGACCATGACTGGCCCGGTGTATTGCAATTTATTGCCGCAATTGTCGAAGGTATCTTTTTAGCATTGGCGATCAATTTTGTTGGATTACCCTATATTCCTCAAGATGAGTTTTCTTTACCAACTTATATTTTTCATTACAGTGTTGTTTGGGTTGCAGTCTACTGTGCTTCTTGGGTGGTGATGCGGTTATTGTTTCCCCGTGCGCGGTTTCGTGGTGGTGCGTGGATGGGTAAATGGGCTAAAGGGTGATTCAATTTTGGATGAAAGAATTTTGGATTGACCCTATACATAAATGAAGGGGCTTCAGACTGGTTTAGATTTTAAATATTGAACTTCAATCCAATATTTAAAATCTAAAATTCGGTGAAATATTAATACAAATAGATACCATTTTGATGAAACAAAAACTTAGGTTGAAATATCTACTTGCGGTTTTATTAATGGGTTCTGCTGGTTTGCTTACGTCTGTAATTTTCAATCAGTTCTCAGCAGCAGATTCTATGAAGTCTTCGGTTTTATTAGCACAAGGAAAATCTAAATATGACCAATATATGCAGGAGGGGTACGCTGCAACCAGACGCAGACAATACGGCAGAGCATTAAATTACTTCCGGCTTGCATTAGGGCAACGTCCTGGAGATAGCTATGCTCTAGGAGCGATTAGCAATGTAGAACGTTATCAAAGGCGTGTTGAGAGATATGGTAAAGTCTCTGGAAAAGGAAAACCTCGTAGAAGAACGGGTGCAGCAACCAGAGGAGGGCAATGCAGTGACCTGATTCCTTTGATACCAACATATGAGGAAAAATGCTCCTCGACTCAACAAGCAACTGGTGAAGAATCACTATCATTATTCTTAACAACAGCAAAGTATCCTACATTCTTTTTCTATATTCCTCAGATATCCCCAGAAGAAAAACTATTATTTGAATTGAAGGATAATGATAATAAGAATATTTTATATGAACTAACTTTCAAGCCTCCTCAAAAGCCTGGTATCATTAGCGTAGTTCTTCCTAGGGACAAACTACCTTTAGAAGCCAATAAAGAGTATCGTTGGAGTATTTTAGTAGATACTGACAGAGGCGACGAAGACTATCCAGAAGGTTTGATTAAACGAGAAGAGCCAAACCCAGAATTAACCAACAAATTTGAAGCAGCCTCACCCCTAGACCGTGTAGTATTATATGCAGAAAATGGATATTGGGAAGATAGTTTGAGAACTATAGCCGATTTACGTCGTCAGCGTCCTCAAGATGAAGAAATCAATATTGAATGGGGAAATTTGTTAGGAACGGTAAACCTTGAAGAAGATGTAATCAACGCTCCTCTTTTACCGTCGCAGTAAAGTAGAATCTCGTTTTTTATTAGACTAATGGCACCCTCGCTTCGCTCAAATTCCTGTACTGGCTCTTTCCCAGGCTCTGACTTGTAAGTGAGTAGGTAGTAGTGAGAAAACGCTTACATTCATGGCGATACAGCAAACCCTAAGTAAAAAAACTGCACCTTTAATAAAAAAGTCCTGGAAATATTCTGGGGCTTTTTTGTTAAGAGTTAGGAATTAAGAATTATCAATTTCAACCTTTAACCTTGCGCTTCTAACCATTAACCCGTTCACTTTTGAGATTGTCTAAGGTGAAATTCTCACCAAATACGTATTTACCTTCTCACAGTTCCCCAGCAATGGTAGAAAGTTCCATAGGTACCGCAGGTAAATCAATTTGATTTTGGACTTGGGTAAATGTTGGTTTTGAAGTACTTGAACGTAAAAATAAGGTTTGTAGTGTCACGCACCAACGGGTTATTCTTACCAGAAGGAATTGATTTCTAAGCTTGGCTTAATTCATAGTGCAATACTAAAATTTCATTAGCTTTTAAAGTTGCCATCGCATATTCACGTCCTTGGGTATCACAAAATTCTACTAAATAAGATGGTTTTTCTGTTTGCTGATAAATTTCCACAACTGTACCTACTTGCCCTTTTGGCAAGCAAGAAATAGAACTATAATCTGGTTCCACTAAAGTTAATCGTTCAGAGGAAATAGGATTCAGATTGGTGACAGTATCAAGAAGTTTAATTTGATTCATTTTATAAATGCAGTAATTAAACGAGGTTTAAGCAGTAGCCTATGAGTTTTTGCATCGAAATTTCTGCATATTCACCATTAGGTAATTTCATTCTGTTAGACGTTTCCTTATCTTATCTTAACTTTTTATGTTTTTTATCTCATTACAAATAAAAGCGAAACATACTGCATGAATCATCATCTTATCAAGGTATTAGGCATCCTTCTATAGCAATCCGAATTGAGATGTGAGAAAATACGTAGATTAAAAGTTAGGAATAGAGATTACATTTAAATCACTCCTGGCGACTATAAGTCGCACGGCAGTCGCTCATGGGGGAGACCACCCCTTCTGCGCGCTGCCTTGGCTGCACAGGCAAAACCCGCGTAGGCGGGTTGTTTTATAGAGTCCACGCAGGTGGACTTAGGAAGGTGTAGTAGCGGTTTTAACCGCCAGATTATACATAAATTTCTCACAAGTCATTTAGGATTGCTATATATGATGTAATCATTTAAGTTGTTGAGAAACAGAAACCTGGTTTTTTGCACAATACCTTCGTCAAAAAAAAGAGGACTTTGTGTAGTAGAGTTGTTGTCAACCATAACTTCAACTCAAAAACAACACAAAGCCCATGCAAGACATCAGTTTTTTTTAGTCGCACTTTAGCCCAGACAGCCCTTAAAAATTCAACATTTTTATTCGATTCGCATTCAAAAATTAGAAATGGTAAGACACGCCCAAAGAAAGAACAGGGTAAACGTTTAACCAGTCAATCTCATCCTTGATGTCTTCCTCTGCTTGTGCAATATTGCTGTTGATTTCGTTTTTAATAGTTTCATCTGCACTTGGACCAAACTCAGGTGTAATATCTACTGATGGTGAACCAGTAAGCATTACACCCAAGTTAAATGAAAATGCCCAGCGATTACCAGGTTTAACTGCATTTCCCCAACCGATACCGATATAAGGTGCAACATTATTAGCAAACGAAGCTTTTACCTTCGCCGAACCTAGTTCATCTGTATTATATCTTTCGCCATTAATTTCAATCTCGCCACCGTTAGCCTTCACGTCTCCTTTCACTTTATTATCATTGAATACCAAGCCACCAGTTATGCGAAAACCAGACTTTTTCCACGGATGGTAATCAACTAGAGTCGAGACGTTAAATAGTTTTAAGTCTGCCTCAATGGTAGTATCCTCTGCGTCAATCTCTCCAGCATTTAAAGAAAAGGCATTTAAACCTAGTTTGGCGTTTACTTTGTCTGAAACGGACTTAGTGACGGATGCACCCAAACCTAAAGTACTAATTTCCGGAGTTACAGCCCAACCGTTAGTTTTGGTTTTCTGTGTCTCTTCTTGTTGAGGCTCGACTACCTGCCCTTGTACGAATGGAGTTGGATACTCAATACAGACTGAATTGTTAGGAGTTTTTTGACAAAAATTTTCTAAGTCAATGAGTCTTTGAGCAATTACATTATCTAAAGATGAGTCTGTCTGGGGTGCTAAATCTGCTGCACTGTAAGAAATAGTTCCTTGAGAAAGCTGAGTCTGGGCTTGAGCGTTGATTTCTTGATTTGCTATTTCTATTGGTACTTCTGTAGCAAATACCTTTTGAGTCATAGAATTGGCAAACAAAGAAGCAATGCTGATTCCGAGCAGAGAAACGCTCAACTGAAATTTATTCATAATTTTAATAATCCTCACACTAAATCTAATTAATTCAAGTTTTTTCGGTTTGTAGTAGCGCTGTCTTCGCACACAGGGCTAGCAACTGCTACTACAAATTCAACATTTTAAGTTAGATGCACCCTAAAAAACTATTACCAAGGACTACCAATCATAGTAAAGGATGCCCAATAATATGGATGAGAAAGTTCACCAGTAATGTTATTTCGTAAATACTCAGCTTGTTCCGGTGAGAGAGTAACGTTACCGTTAGTACCAATCAGTTGATTACCTTCGATTCGCACTTTACCTTGAAGCATAGCTAATTGTGTTTGTCGTAAGGCTTCGGCTTTAATTGGTGCTTTATTCAACTGACGATAAAATTCGGTCATCACTCCTAAAGTTCCTGCATCCGAGACAAACCACAAGCTTGCTACTGCTGACTTGACACCAGTTTGTATGGCTAATCCTGCATAACCTAATTCCGCTTCAAAGTCTCCTAAAGCCGAACGACACGCACTTAGTACTAACAACTCTACTGGTGGGTTATTCCATCCTAGCTTGCGTACATCTTCTAAGCGTAGTTTACTGTCGTAAAGCTGGATGTATGATTCCTTGCGTCCTCCCTGCCTTTCACTGGGGAAGTCGGCGTGGGTTGCGAGGTGAATGATACCGTATGGAGTATTAGTCCGTTCGCTTTTGAGATTGTCTAAGGTGAAATTCTTGCCGGATAGGTATTTACCTTCCCACAAGTTCCCAGCAATGGTAGAAAGTTCTATAGGTACCGCAGGTAAATCAATTTGATTTTGGTCTTGGGTAAATGTTGGTGAACCCATTGCCAAGACTTTGCTGTTTTGTACCCCTACGTATCTGGTATCAGTAAGGCTGATGCTGGGAAGCAATCCAATGCTGTATTTTTCAATGATAAACTGATTACCATCGTGAAGAGCTGCAATGGGAAGATGTCGCAAACCGGGGTCCATAATATACATCAAATTTTTGACATCAAGAGAAAGTATCTCGGCTTCGTAGGGTTTAACTAGCCATTCATACAGTTGCTTTGCAGGAGCTAAATATTCGGTGCTATTAGCTTTTCTTGGATTAGCAACTTCTCTCAAAAATCTGCGTGCAATTCGGCTAACTTCGCTTCTGGTAGCGCCTTTGATTTGTTTGCGGATGGGTTGTCCTTCTGCTGTAACGATAATGATGTTGAGTACATCGGTGTCTTTTTCTTGACGAACTAAGCTACTACCAGCCACGTATGTTTCCGGTAGAAATGTGGTGTAGATAACTGCTGGTTTGACACCTGTTGTTTTTCCGATATTGCTGAGTAAACCTTGGGTGTCTTGTACTGTTTTAATTTCAACGTTGTCGTCTCCCCCAAATTCCAGAAACTGTTGGGTGAATTGCCGCTCTATTTGATCAACAAGGGTATCAACTTCAAGTTGTGGAATAGAGTTGGTGGGTAGTTGTTGGTTGGGTGTAGCTTCTGCTGAGCGTTTAATCTCTTCAGGAATTTCATCCTGGTTTTGCGTAATAATTTCAATCTTCCCTTTTGTAAAATTACCTGGAAAAGTTTGAGTAGATGAGATTTCGGTATACAAGCCATCGAGAAACCCTCCAGTAATAATATCTCCAGCAATACCGTTTTTAGTTGCATCACCCACCACAAAAGGTACATTCCCATTTCCTCCGTGCTGAATCGTAATGGAACCACTACCAGCTCTTCCGTAGGAACCGATGCTGTAATTTTCAAAGTCTTCGAGTGAATCTTTTAATTCGGATTTCAAATCCTCGTCATTTATCACTTGCTGTTGATCTAAAAATTCGGACGACAAGTTTCCAAGGGTTTGAGGAGCGCGAAAGAAACTGTCAGTAGTGACTGTAATATTACCACCTTTTCCACTAATAACTTCATCGTCGTCCTCGCTGCCGTAGGAAACAGAGGCTAGTAAGTCGGCGGATATGTCATTTTTAGCACTTAAACTAATATCGCCTGCTTTGCCTGCGCTACCATCGTTGGCGTATACAACTGAAGTTATAGGTCCTGTAGTAATGCCACCTTCAGTTGAAGTAAGATTAATTGCACCACCATTCCCAGCGTTACCATTACCAGCAACTGTGGTTGATATTATCCATCCTTTGGTGAGGTTATCCAAGGCTGCGAGGCTATCTATAATGTCATTGTCTAAATCAATTCCTTCAGCTAATGTAGTAAAACCAATAGTGTCTACTTTCACGTCATTTTTAGCTTCCAGGGTAATTGCACCAGCATCACCTGTACTCCCATCTAATGATAAGGTGGTTGAAATTAAAGGCGAGGTAGTAATACTACCGTTGCTGGCTTTCAAGCTAATATTACCGCCATTCCCTGCATTACCATTTCCCGTACCTGTGCCTGAGAATATTATTCCTGTAGTAATATTATTATTGGCAGTCATGGTGATATTACCGCCATTGCCTGCATTACCATTTCCCGTCCCTGCAATGGATGCCGTAAATCCAGTTTTTATGCTACCTTCAGTGGAAGTAATATTAATTGCACCACCACTACTTATATCTCCAGAATCTACGCCTGTGGCTGAGATGATAAATCCTGAAGTGATATTATCGATATTATCTAATACTGTGCGAACATCTACTTCGCCTTCGTTAAAGCCCAATTCCAAAGCAATATCGTCCAAGGCTGCGAAAATATCCAAATCCTGATAGCTTGCATCGAACTCTTCTAGGTATTTAGATAATCCAATCGCGCCTACAGTCACATCATTTTTAGCATTAAGAGTAATATTTCCTCCTTTGCTAGAATTTACATCTTGCTCGTCACTCTCAGCACTTGCGCCCGCTGAGAATAAAGGTCCAGTGGTAATACTACCGTTGTTGGCATTTATGGTAATATCTCCTCCGTTAGCAACACCATCCTCTCCGGATGCTGCGACTGATAATAAAGCTCCAGTAGTGATACTACCGTTTGTAGAAGTAATATTTATAGTCCCGCCATTACCAGATAATGAGAATATCAAGTCCGTAATAATATCACCTTGAGCATTCAACGTAATTGCACCAACGTTACTTATATCATCTAAGTCTCCCGCGCCAACAATTGATGCGATAAATCCAGTGGTAATGGTACCTTCAGTTGAAGTAATATTAATTGTACCAGCATTGCCTGTATTACCCTCTGCCGCATATGCAGCTGATGCTACAATTCCTGTCGTCAAATTATCGTAATCTGATAAATTAGCTATATTCTCAATATTGCTGAAATAATTTTGTCCGGTAAAAGAGGATAGTCCTGTAGCTTTTGTATTGATATTACCTTTGGCTGAGATATTAATGTCACCACCGCTACCAACATCACCATATTCTGCTGAAACTGTAGCTGATACAATGGCACCTGTGGTTATACTGCCGTTATTGGCACTTAGGCTAATATCACCACCATTGCCTGCATTTCCCTCTTCTGCGTATGCACCTGAAAAGAGAACTCCTGTGTTAATGTCTCCGTTGGTAGTAGTAATGCTAATTTTACCACCATCGCCTGTTGTAACATTATCAAAATCAAAACTAAAACCGTCAATAAAACCTTGAAAGATAGAAGTTGTATCTATATATCCTGTAGAGATATTGTTCGCTGCTGAGAGGGTAATTGTACCTGCATTTCCTGCTTTCCTAGAGAAAGTATTGGTATTGTCATTAGAATATGAATTGGCATTTATATTTCCAGTGGTTATACTGCCATTGCTAGAAGTTATGCTAACTGCACCGCCCCTGCCAGCACGTTCATTAGAAACATATGCACCTGATATTATATTTCCTGTAACAATATTACCCGTAGCTTGTAAATTTACAGAACCACCATCTTGATTTGGTAACAAAGTACCTGTACGAATATTACCTACTTGAATACTTCCTAATGGCTGCAAAGCACTATTTGGAGTTCCAAAAGGTGTTCCTTCCACACTCACGGGAAGATTATCTGGATTTGTTACCGAATCCAAGCCAGCCCGTAAAATCAAAGCATTAGTAGTAGTCAATGCAGTAAAATCTGGGTCAGAGCTAGGAATACTATCGCTAGTATCTGGTGAAGTAATAGTGATATCTCCACCTTTAATACTACCCGTCGCTTCTACCTTCAATGCCGCACCACTATAATTAGCAAATTCTACATCCCCATTAGCCCTAATAATCGGGTCAAAAAGACTGACAAAATTACCAGGTTCACCGGATAAATTACTAATCTTAAACTGCCCACCACTACTAAAATGAGCATCACCAGAAACATTGCCATCGCTAACTAAGCTGAGATTTCCCCCACTTTGAAACGGTATCTGGGGATGATTCAGCGCCAGGATATCAATATTCTGATTTCCTTGAACGTAAAGATTTCCTCGGGCGATCGCCACAAAAGGATTTGCTAGACTATCACGTACAAATACTGTATCTTTCGCCAACAAATTTAAATCGCCAGTTGTTTGCAACTGACTTTCTACAAGTGTCAAATTCTTCTCTGTTGACAGAGTTGCATTTCCAGCAGTGACTTTATTCGCTACTACATCCCCAGTATTTACACTGTTACCAGAACCCGTCAGTTCTACTTGTCCGTTGTTAACTGTTAATCCTGTAGCATTTGCTAAACCACTACCAGTCAATAATTGGGGTAAGCTAGCAACTGATGTATTATTAGATGTAACCGAAGCGGGGACTTCTAAACTTAATAAATGTCCTTGAGGAGTGATACGTAAGAAGTTCTCTCCGGGAACTGTGGCAACGGTGACGTTACCTCCTGATAATTCTCCAGTACTTGCAACTGTACCGCCAAATAATCTTAAATTACTTCCGGAACTTACAGCTAACTTACCAGCATTAACTATGCTTCCGGGTTGAAGATTAGAGAAAACAAAACCGTTGGGACTTTCTGTCAAATCTGCATAATTATTCACGCCAAAAGCATTAAACCAATTTTCACCAATACTAATATTGGTAGCGGTAGTGGCGGTAAAATCAGCAGGTACATTTAGAATGGCGTTAGGACCAAAAAAGATACCATTCGGGTTCATCAAAAACAAGTTAGGATTGCCACCTGTAACTTGAATTAAACCATTAATTACCGAAGGATTACCACCTACTACACGCCCTAAAATATTTTGAATATCGGGAGTAGTAAGAAAATTAGCAATTTCGTTTTGATTTAAACCAAACTTTTCAAAGCTGTGAAAAAGATTTGTACCAGCACGAGTACCACCATTAATATCTATTTGATTACCCTTGGTTGTAACTTGGGTATTTGTACCATCAGCAGCAGGCTTAATTGATTGCGCTTGTGCTGGGGTAAAACCGATTCCGAGAGCAAGAATTTGAGCGATCGCGCCTATCAGTAATAGTAAATTAATCTTAGGAGACAAATACATAGAATTCCTTTTATAAGTTAAAATAGTATGTTGTGTTGAACTGTAATGAGACTTCAGAACGCATTCATAACATTGGTCAAACTAGTGCCGAAGGGCATAACTTTGAATTGCAATATTTCTCGTTACAAAGTAAAACTCTTATTTAGTTAGTGTCAGTAAAAACACTAATACCATATCAGAATAGTTCCAAAAATAATTGTATATTTGGAACTAAATAAATAAAATTTTATTAGTGGGGATTTATGCAAAAAATAGATTATTTACTATTAGAATAACCCTTTAATCTGCTTTTATCTCCAGTTTGCATTAATTTTCAACCAAGTCATTATAGATTTCAAAATTACATATATTCTTTTATAACTATTTATTGAAAAGGTCAAAATAATACTTTCGTTTCTGATGTTTAATACTTAAGATGATTGTGCGATTTTTACGCGCAATTAAAAGAAAAAAATAAATTTTATGCAATATAATTTTAAGCTGGGAGTGTCATCGTGGCTGTTGTTAGCTCCCAGTGCCGTCTTGGTTGCCTTTGCATCTCCAAGCTATGCTCAACTGAACGATATAAATCAAGTTGAAACATTAGCACAAGCACCAAATCCCCAAGGTGATGCCAATAGAGAACGCTTTGTACAACCCCCACTCAATCCACAACCGTTACCCTCTGAACCGGAACAAGAATTAGAGCCAATTCCAGCCCCAGAAACAACTCCAGCACAGACATCCGAGCAGATTGAAGTCAAAAAAGTTGAAGTTAAGGGTAGTACTATTTTCAGCGTCGAGAAACTTAGTTCCATCACTCAGGGAGTAGAAGGAAGTACTGTTAGTTTAGAACAACTACAAAAACTTGCTGATGATATCACCCAGTTATATTTAAACCAAGGCTATTTAACTTCCAGAGCGGTTTTACCACAGCAAACAATTACCGATGGCATAGTGCAAATTCGAGTAATTGAAGGTAGCTTAGAAAATGTTGAAATTCAAGGAACCCGTCGTCTGCAACCTAATTTTGTGCGATCGCGAATTATCAAAGGTGCTGGTACACCGCTTTCTGCCGCTAAATTAGAAGACGAGTTAAGAATATTGAAGTCTAACCCTTTATTTAAGAACGTAGAAGCTAGCTTGCGTCCTGGTACTGGGGAAGGTCAAAGTATTTTGAGAGTACGAGTCACCGAAGCAAAACAGTTTGATGCACAAGTGAGTTTTGATAACTATTCTCCAGCCAGCATTGGTTCGGAAAGATTGGGTGTAAGCGCTGTTTATCGCAACCCCACTGGTGCTGGGGACGAAATTTCTGGTGCTTATTACCGCAGTCTCACAGGCGGTTCAAGCATTTATGACTTTAACTATAGCTTACCGATGAATGCGATGGATGGAACTTTGCAGATGCGAGGGGTGATTAATAATAATGAAATTACTCAAGCTCCTTTTGATCAGTTTGATATTCGCGGTGAGTCAGAATTGTATGAAATCAGTTTTCGTCAACCATTGATGCGTTCAATCCGTGAAGAATTTGCTTTATCTGTAGGTTTTTCCGTACAAAATGGTGAATTTTCCACAGCATTATCTCCATCGGCTACCGATAACCGTACCCGCGTCATTAAACTCGGACAAGACTATGTAAAGCGGGATGAAAAAGGTGCTTGGGGAGTGCGATCGCAATTTAGTCTTGGTACTGGGTTATTAAACGCGACTAAAACTTCTGATTCGAGTCCCGATGGTCAGTTTGTTAGTTGGCTGGTACAAGGACAACGGGTACAAAAGCTTAACAATGATAATTTCTTAATTGCCCAAGTAGACTTACAATTAACACCCAACCCTTTATTATCCTCTCAGCAATTTGTCATCGGTGGTGGTCAATCAGTGCGCGGCTTTCGTCAAAATGTCCGCAGCGGTGACAACGGATTGAGATTGTCAGTAGAAGACAGAATTACAGTTAAAAAAGATGCATCTGGAAACGCCGTACTGCAAGTAGCACCATTTGTGGATGCAGGACTTATTTGGAATGCGAATGAAAATCCCAACACCCAACCAAATCAAACATTTTTGGCAGGTGCGGGAGTAGGAGTGTTATGGAAACCCCTACCACGTATGAATGTGCGCTTAGATTACGGTCTTCCCTTGATTAATTTAGACGACCGGGGTGACAATATCCAAGATGATGGTTTGTACTTCAGTCTTGGCTACCGAATTTAATCAAAGATAAATCATGAAGGATGAAGCATTGATTTTTTAAAACTTTAGTCCTTCATTGTTGATGAATTTTAAATTAATTGTCTCTACATAATAGGTAAAACATGAAAGTGAAACAACTGCCAAAAAAATTCTTAATTTTAACGTTTTTTTTCATGAATATAGGCAATATCCAGCCTGTTAAAGCTAATTTATTTTCCGAAAAAACTGTCGCTCAAGCAACAACAGTTACTCCAAATCAAGGTAATAATCACAACAATCTGTTAGCAATGCTTTTGATTGGTGGAGTTGGGTTCACTTTAGGATTGAGTTCACCCTTTTTTCCTTTTCGTCGTGCTTCCACAAAAACTAATAAGAAGCTGATAGAAGAAAATTCCTCACAAGCTATTACAGAAAAGCCCATCGAAGTTTATTCTAATCACAAAGAAACTTCACCATGTATCTTATACATTGAAAAAGCCTATAAGAAGTTTGCACAAGGAGACATTGACGGCGCATTAAAAAATTTCAATAATGCAATTCGCACTCATCCCAATAATGCCAAAATTTACAGCGAACGAGCCTATTTTCGTAAAAATAAACTAGGAGATAAAGAAGGAGCAATTGCTGATTATACTCAAGCAATTAATATGAATCCTGATAATCCTCTATTCTACTTTTGTCGCAGTCAAACTTACTTAGAATTGGGTGATAGACACAAAGCAATAGAAGATTACAATACTGCAATGGATATTGCTCCAGAAAATATGATATATGATTCTGTTTATAATAAAGAACTGAAATCTGGAATAAATTAAGTAAGAACGCAATATGTGACTGAAAAAGTGATTCTTGCCTAGCGGTAATTCATGAATTACCGCTACTTTGCTGTTTGTTTTATGGGATTCAAAATTTATTTACTACAGACTTTTCAAAGTATCAAGAACTTCCTCTGCTGACTGATACCTTTTAGTAAAATCAATGTCTACCATTTTTTCTAATACCAAAGCTAAATTGTCACTGACTTGAACTTGCTCCCGCCAATACTTTCGACTTTCATGATTGTGGGTTTGTACAATCTCTATCGCATTATTTTGACCTGGACGCAGGGTTGTCGGATCTGCTCCAGATAAAGCTTGAATGGCTACTATTCCTAATGCATAAATATCACTGCTATATTTTAGCTGTCCCTCAAATTGTTCAGGAGGTGCGTATCCACGAGAAATAAATCTCAATTCCTGATTTTCTTGCTGTTCAAAAGGTGGATTTTCAGTCTGTAATGATTGAATTACTTTAACCGCACCAAAGTCAATTAAAACAATCTTTTCATCTGATTCTCGTCTAATCAAATTACTTGGTTTAATATCTCCATGAATTATATGACGACCATGAACGAAAACAAGTATCTGTAATATTTCTTTGAGTATTTGCACAACTTGAAATTCTTGCAATTTCTGACCAGGAAAAATTTCTTTGTCAAGAGGTTGTCCTTTAATATATTCTTGCACTAAATAAAATTGCTGAGTGTCTTCAAAATAAGCCAGCAATTGAGGAATTCGGTTGTGTTGTTTGCCTAAATCCTCTAAAACTTTTGCCTCAGTTTCAAATGCGCGTTTAAGCAACTTCAAAGAATTTTCGTCTTGAACATTATGAGGTGGCTTGAATTGTTTTACTACACATATAGGATTACCAGGACGTTTGGTATCTTCAGCTAAATAAGTACGACCAAATCCCCCAAAACTAAGACTTTTAGTTATTTTGTAGCGATTGTCCACTAGTGTGTTTAATAGAAGCTCTTGTCCTATGGGATAAAATATCTCTGTTTCTTCATTTGACTGACTTTTTTTCTCCCTTAACATAGCTTGCAATTGGGCAATGGCTTCTTCTCTATCCTTAAGGTTTTGTTCTATTATCTCTTGAGAGAGCTTGCTTTGATAGCCACTGTAAGCAATAATACTTCCCCCCGCTAACACCAATCCCAAAGCAGGAGTGATAACAGGAACCCAACCTGCTTGAGTGAAGATAAAAAAGTTACTGCCAAATAAAATTGTCAAAGCTCCGGCTCCTGCAATTCCCAACAGTACTGGATGTCGGAAACTTAATGCAATAAATCCTCCAGCAAAACTCCAGACTAATATCCAACCTGCTTCACCCCATTCAGGAAAAGACCAAAATAGCGATTGTCCGTTGAGAACTGTACTCAGAATCTGACTTATGCTATTAGCATGAATCATAACTCCTGTCATATCGCCAGAGTTGTCCGATTTACCGCTACTATAGGGGGTTTTTTGAATATCCTTTAGACTTGGTGCAGTTGAACCAATTAAGACGATACGGTCTTTGGCTAAATCTTGACTGACTTTATTTGTCAGCACATCTGTAACAGTAATTTGTTGAGCAACCTGTTGAGAAGAACGATAGTTAAGCAAGATTTGGTCGCCTCCTGCATCAATATTTTGGTAAGCGCCAAAGTGACTTTCGAGGGGTTTAAATACAACATCACGAAGTTGTAAATCACCTCTAGAGTTGAATTGCGCTTGGATACCTCCAACAGCAAGATATTTAAGCGCTAGTTGCAAACTAAAAGAAAATTCAGCTTTACAAGCGTCGTTTGCAGCAGGTTCTAGCAATAGTAAATTACGACGAATTGTTCCGTCGGTATCTTGTACAATATCGCTGAATCCCACTTTTTCGGCTTCAATTCCTGTAGGTGGTGGAATTGCAGGCTTACCCGATTCAGAATGTTCGCAAATAGGAACAATCAAATCATCTAACTTTAAGCGTTCTAATAGTTTATTGTGACCTGGTTCCACAGGTATATCGCGAAAAATATCTAGACCAATGGCTCTGGGTTCATATTCTGTGAGTTTAGCCAAGAGATTATCTAAAACTTCACCAGATAAAGGATGACCCCATCTTCTGATATCTTCTTCAGTTACAGCAACAATCAATAAGCGAGAGTCCGATCCCGAATCTGCACGCATTTGCATCATCTGGTCAAAAACTCTCAGTTCAAATGTCTGAAAAACTCCAAATCGCTGAACACTAAGTAACAAAACTGTAACAATAACACTAGAAACAATCGCTGGGAGCGCGAATAAACTTTTCATACAAGTAACCATTATTATTACAAAAATAATTTGCTCGAACTAAAAAATTAGCGATTAACAAGTAAGTATAATGCTGCAAAAAACCATAACAAAAGTAATTTTTAGTCTGGTTATATAGGAATCCAGTTTGATTTTTGTATGCCCTTCGGACACGCTACGCGAACGCGAAGCGTGGCAAAGCCTTAATAATTGGTGTAGGGAGGTTTCATGATTCTAAAAGATTAAGGTGTACTGAGTTTTTTCAATTTTCAAGTAAGATTCCTATATTATGTCCGGATGATTAGTTATTATTCCCTATTCCCTGTTATTAGCAACCCCTTATTACAAGTATTTAACCGGACATTATATTAATGGGGAATACAAAAATTTTAGTTTTCCTTACATAGTTAGATTTTTTGTCTCCGACTTATTAAAATATTGATAAATCAGACGAATAACCTTAAGATCAAAATAGCATTCGCATACAAAATTAGTACTCGACTAACCCGATTCATTGCCGGTTAAACATTGGGAATAGCAAGTACAGATTAGTAGAAAAAAATCCTCAGGCTTTGTTCTGAAACTGAACTATTCTTTATTCCAGAATTATTAATTATTATAAAACATATACAATTTTTTATCTGCCAAGTAGATATCAAAAATTATCAGAGTCTTTTTTATTCCCTGACTAAATTGCGAGTATGTTCAATCGCGATCGCGTAGTGCAAGCTCCATTATTGTGTGGTTTAAATTAATGTCAATTCGACAACTATCTCTACGAGAAGCCGTGCTAGGCAGGTTTACACAGAAGTCGGTCTTTTAGGGGCATCATTCTAATTCTTGTGGGGTACAAAAAACTTACCGGGAAGAACATCTCCCCGGCAAATTTCGCAGCATCCTTGCCAGCCTTAATATCTGATTTAGACACTTTTTAGCTTATTTAATTTTTCACTTAAGTAATTTTCTTCATCGCAGCCAAAGCATATAATTTAACTTTAGAATCATCATCTGAAGCGAGTTTTTCTAAATAAGTCAAAGCGCTTTTATCTCTCAATTCTCCTAAAGATGTCACAATTGCTTGTTTGATTCGCGATTCATCGATTATTTCTTGTTCGCTGTTGAGAAAATCAATTAAAATTTTGGCAGCGTAAGGCTTCATCTCGATTGATTCTTGTCTTCCTAACACAGTAATAATTTCTGCACACAGATTAATTTCACTAGAGTAAAGACTTTGTTTTAAATAATCCAAGCCTTGATAGGTTCCATTCCAATTTAAAGCACGTACCGCTTCTTTCTTAAGGAATAAAGGAGCATTTGGAAAATTTAAAAAATCAAACAATGTTTGAATTGCCATTTGATCTTTCATACATCCCAAGGCTAATATTGCTTGCTGACACACTTCTGAATTGATATCGTAAATCAGCGGTTGGAGATGATTGACTATGGAGAATTCTTCTTTAAGATACACACGCATTTTTAAAGCAATTATTGCTTCTTTACGAACGGAAAAAGATTTATCTTGCAAAGCTTTAATAAATATAGGAATTAAATATTTATGATGAAAACTACTTAGAGCTTCAATCGCTGTAAATCTGACGGATGTTATCGAATCATCCACAACACTAAGTAAAGGTTCGATAACTTCCGAGCGGCGAATTTGAGCCAGAGATTTAACCGCTAATAATCTGGTTTTTTCCTGTTTGAGTAGTTCAATTAATGCTGTAATCGCACTTTGACCAATTTTAGCTAACGTTTGAGCTGCGGCGATCGCCAATTCTTCTTCTTGTGTCTCTTCAAGTAATTTAACCAAAGATATAACTATCTCAGGTTGATTAAATTTTCCTAAGATACCCAGTGCAAACCAACGAATTTCAAAATCTGCTGATTCCGAATCCAATATTTCCAGTAAAGGAACAATAGCTTGTGTCCCTATTTGAGGAAAAATCTTCGCTACATCCCACCTTGTTTGAAAATCTCCTACTCTCATGATCGCAATCGCCATACGCAAAGCGTCGGCATTAGCCTTTATCGCAACTGCTTGCTCTAATTCATCCTCGGATACAGCCTGTAATTTACTGTTGTCTAATAACTGCTGTAATTGCTGACTAACTAATATCCAATTTGCTTCGGTAACAGCATTGTCAATCATGTCAAAAGTTTCTAACATTTGGGTGTTTTTCAGTTATCAGGTAATTGTCAACTATCCACTGTTCTGAATTTTAGTATTTATCAGCGACTGATGGATTATCTAATGCTGCTGTTTGAATAATAAATGCAAAAAATGCATTTATAGTATGATTATTGTGCATTATTTCAGTCAAAAAATTAGCAAAAAGTTACAGTTGATACAAAATAATAAATACATTTATCGATTTAATAAGTACTTAATTGAGTAAAGATTGAAACACAGAGATTGATAATTTTGAGGTTAAAAATAATTATTGAATTGTGCGATTAGTTTAGTAGTGGTAATGGTTTTATATTAGTTAACCTTGAATTATTAAGCTCAAATAACCATGTCTACCAATGAATCAGATAAAACTGCAACTCTGAATAAGTTCGAGAAAATTAAAGCCGAAAAAGATGGATTAGCCATTAAAGATGAACTAGAACATTTTGCCCAAATCGGTTGGGAAGCAATGGAAAAATCCGATTTGGAACATCGTCTCAAATGGGTAGGCGTTTTCTATCGTCCCGTGACACCAGGTAAATTCATGTTACGGATGCGAATCCCCAACGGCATTTTATCTAGTAATCAATTGCAGGTACTAGCTGAAATAGTGCAGCGTTATGGTGCCGATGGTAATGCTGATATTACCACTCGTCAAAATATTCAGTTGCGGGGAGTTCGTCTGGAAGATATACCGGATATTTTCCGTCGTCTGGATGCGGTAGAAATGACTTCTGTGCAATCGGGAATGGATAATGTCCGGAATATCACTGGTTCTCCAGTGGCAGGAATTGATGGGGATGAACTGATTGATACTCGTGAGTTGGTGCAAAAAGTCCAAGATATGATTACCAATCATGGTGAAGGTAATTATACATTTAGTAATCTTCCACGTAAATTTAATATTGCCATCGAAGGGGGACGGGATAATTCCGTTCATGCTGAAATCAATGATATAGCTTTTGTTCCGGCTTATAAAGATGGACAGTTGGGATTCAACGTTTTAGTCGGTGGTTTTTTCTCTGCTAAACGATGTGAAGCTGCTGTACCTCTAAATGTTTGGGTTGCTCCTAATGATGATGTTGTCGATTTATGTCGGGCAATTTTAATTGTTTTTCGGGATAAGGGTTCGAGAGCCAATCGTCAAAAATCTCGGTTAATGTGGTTGATTGATGAATTGGGAATCGATAAATTCCGCTCAATGGTTGAACAAGAATTTGGACGTAATTTAGCAACCGCAGCCGAAAAAGACGAAATCGACTGGGAAAAGCGTGATTGTATCGGCATTTATCAGCAAAAGCAACCAGGTTTAAATTACGTTGGTTTACACGTTCCTGTCGGAAGGCTTTACGCTCAGGATATGTTCGACTTAGCACAGTTAGCTTCCGTTTACGGTAGTAGTGAAGTTCGTTTGACTGTGGAACAAAATGTGATTATTCCCAATATTGCCGATGATAATTTGCAAGTTTTCTTAACTGAACCATTGCTAGAAAAATTTAGTATTAAACCTCGACCATTAGAAAGAGCATTGGTATCTTGTACTGGTTCTCAATTTTGTAACTTTGCCTTAGTCGAAACTAAAAATCAAGCAATGGCGATCGCCCAACAACTTGATGCAGAATTGGACCTACCCAAATCTGTAAGAATCCACTGGACAGGCTGTCCTAATTCCTGCGGACAACCACAAGTAGCCGATATCGGACTAATGGGAACCAAAGTCCGTAAAGATGGCAAAACTGTTGAAGGTGTGGATTTGTATATGGGAGGCAAAGTCGGTAAAGATGCCCAATTAGGCACTTGCGTGCAAAAAGGTATTCCTTGTGACGAGGTTAATACTGTTTTAAAACGCATATTAATCGAAAATTTTGGCGCAAAGCCAAGTCAACAGTTACAAGGTTAAAGGTTCAAATTACCCATTACCCATTACCAATTCCCATTACCCATTACCAATTACCAATTACCCATTACCAACTACCAACTATCAACTACCAACTACCAATTATTTAAGAGGTTAATCGATGCTATCAGAATTGTTATCTTTTCGGGGCAGGTACAAAATCCTGCACATGACTTGGTTTGCATTTTTTCTCTCATTCTTTGTTTGGTTCAATCTCGCTCCTTTGGCAACACAAGTACAAGCAGACTTGGGTTTAGAAATTGGTCAAATTAGAACTCTGGCGATTTGTAACGTTGCTTTGACCGTTCCGGCTCGAATCATTATCGGGATGCTATTAGATAAATTCGGTCCGAGGATTACTTACTCCTTATTATTGATTTATGCGGCGATTCCTTGTATTACCTTTGCTAGCGCTCAAAACTTTACCCAGTTAGTAATTAGCCGTTTAGCATTGAGTATTGTTGGTGCGGGGTTTGTAATTGGTATCCGCATGGTGGCAGAATGGTTTCCTCCGAAAGAGATTGGTTTAGCTGAAGGAATTTATGGAGGTTGGGGTAATTTTGGTTCGGCTGCGGCAGCTTTTACTTTACCGACGATTGGAGCATGGTTGGCTTTTGGAGCTGGAGACGCTCTCAATTGGCGGTTGTGTATTGCTGGAAGTGGTATTATTGCAGCTTTGTATGGAATTCTCTATTTTTTCAACGTACAAGACCATCCTCCAGGAAAAGTCTATCAAAAGCCTAAAAATGTTAGAGGTTTGGAGGTTACGAGTGTTAAGGATTTTTGGTTTTTGATGTTGATGAATTTACCTTTAACAGGTATTTTGATGGTTCTAGCTTGGCGTTTGAGAAAGACTAATTTGTACGGTGATGGAACTTTCTTATTAGTTTTAGCGCTGTTAGCAGGTTTATATTTATTCCAGGCTTACAATTGTTGGGTTGTAAATAAAGACTTGCTTGCGGGTAAGAAAAAATATCCTGCGAAAGACCGTTATAGTTTTTCTCAAGTCGCGATTCTGGAATTAACTTATATTGTCAACTTTGGTTCAGAATTAGCTGTGGTTTCCATGCTGCCGGCCTTTTTTGAAGGAACTTTTACTTTAAATAAAGCAATGGCTGGGATGATTGCTTCTAGTTACGCTTTTATGAACTTGATGTCTCGTCCTGGTGGTGGTTTAATATCCGATAAACTAGGAAGCCGCAAGAATACAATGGCTGTTCTAACTGCTGGTATGGGTATAGGCTACATGATGATGGGAGGAGTTGCTAGTAATTGGTGGTTACCAGGTGCAATTATTTTGACCATGGCTTGTTCGTTCTTTGTACAAGCTGGAGAAGGTTCAACATTTGCGATCGTTCCTTTAGTAAAACGTCGGGTAACAGGTCAAATTGCGGGTAATGTTGGAGCTTATGGAAATGTCGGTGCAGTTGCTTATTTAACTATTTTTAGTTTGTTACCGGAATGGTTGAGCGGTGGTGGGGAGCAAACAGCAGCAGTTATTGCTCAATCGAATACAATCTTTTTCCAGATGATGGGTTTGTCCTCTTTAATTGTTGCATTTATGTGTTGGTTCTTTTTGAAAGAACCCCATGGTTCTTTTGCCGAACATCATGAAGGTGAGGAAGAGTATTCCGAATTGGTAATTGAACCAAAGAGAATTAGTTAAACGCAAAGTTTCGCAGAGGTTCGCTTCATAATAGGAAATTAAGACTATCTCTCAACATATTCTTTCCTTTGCGCCCTCTGCGTCTCTGCGGTTTTTTAAAATTAATAATCTCATCCTAAAAAGAGATTAATTGATATCATTCTTTTTTGAAATGAATAATTCTATTTAATTGGATGATTCTAGTAATATATTGTGAATACAAACATAAATTCAGCCATGATTTCACAAAAATATTTTCTCATAATTAATAACTAATAATTAAGCCGGCAAAAATTTTCCCCAACTAGATAACAGACCACTGGTTTACTAGTTGAAAAATCTGACCCATTACCAATTACCAATTACCAATTACCAATTACCAATTACCTACTTAATTAAATTATGTCCGAATCTTTTAAAACTCTTTGTCCTTATTGTGGTGTTGGTTGCGGTTTAGAAGTTTTTCCTCCCGCAGCATCTGGTCGTGCAACTCATCGAGATAATCAAGGTAATCCAATTTGGAAAGTAGTTGGTGATAAAAGCCATCCTTCATCTCAAGGTATGGTTTGTGTTAAAGGAGCTACTGTTACAGAGTCTCTGGATAAAAATCGTTTGAAATATCCGATGATGCGAGATTCTTTATCAGAAAGTTTTCGTGAAGTAAGTTGGGATGAAGCTTTTGAAAAAATCGTCTCCCGCATTCAAAAAATTCGCGAAAGTCGCGGTGCAAATGGCATTTGTATGTATGGTTCGGGTCAATTTCAAACAGAGGATTATTATATTGCCCAAAAATTAATTAAAGGTTGTTTGGGAACTAATAATTTTGATGCTAATTCTCGTTTGTGTATGTCTTCTGCGGTTGCAGGTTATATGCAAAGTTTTGGTGCTGATGGACCACCTTGTTGTTATTCCGATTTAGAATTAACTGATTGCGCTTTTTTGATTGGTACTAATACCGCTGAATGTCACCCAATTGTTTTTAATCGCTTGCGGAAACATCATAAAAAAAATCGTCATGTCAAAATGATAGTTGTAGACCCCCGTTGTACAAAAACAGCGGAAGTGGCAGATTTACATTTGGCAATTAACCCAGGGACAGATATTGACTTACTCAACGGTATTGCTCACTTATTAATGGGTTGGGGTGCTTTTGATAGTTTATTTATCGATGAATGTACCCAAGGATTTCCCGATTATGCTGGAGTCATCCAACATTATCCACCAGAAGTAGTTTCTCAAAAATGCGGTATTGGTATAGACCAATTAGAACAAGCAGCACGTTACTGGGCTGATTCTAAAAAGGTTTTATCTTTGTGGTCGATGGGGATAAATCAATCTCAAGAAGGTACTGCAAAAGTGCGTACTTTGATTAATTTACATTTGATGACAGGAAATATTTGTAAACCTGGTGCCGGACCATTTTCTTTGACTGGACAACCCAATGCCATGGGTGGTAGAGAAGCCGGAGGTTTAGCTCACATTCTCCCCGGATATCGTTCGGTGAAAAATGCTCAACATCGAGCCGAGGTAGAAAAACTTTGGGGATTGAATCCAGGTCAAATTTCTCGTTTTCCCGGTCGCGATGCTTGGAGTATGATTACAGGATTAGAAACTGGTGAAGTTGATTTATTGTGGATTGCAGCTACTAATCCAGCGGTAAGTATGCCAGATTTGCACCGAACTAAAGCCGCTTTACTCAAATCCCCCTTCACAATTTATCAAGACGCTTATTATCCCACCGAAACTTCTGCTTACGCTCACATTTTATTACCCGCAGCCCAATGGAGTGAAAAAACCGGCACCATGACCAACTCAGAACGAGTTGTGACTTTGTGTCCGAAATTTAGAGAACCCCCTGGTGTTGCCAAAGCCGATTGGGAAATTTTCGCCGAAGTCGGTCGTCGTCTGGGTTTTCATCAACAATTTGCTTTTGCTGATGCAGCCGCAGTTCATCGCGAATTTGTGCAATTTACTCGCGATCGCCCTTGCGATATGGGGGAAATTAGTCATGAAAAGTTGGCAGAAGATGGTCCAATGCAATGGTATGACCCGCAAAAAGCAGAGATAGAAATAGAAGACCAGGATTCTGGCTTCTTTTCATCGTTATTAAAAGGTTTAATCAAAAAAGAACCACTCAAAGGTAAACGTCTATATACAGATTTACGCTTTCATACCCCAGATGGTAGAGCAAAATTTGCAGCTTATCATAGTCGCGGTTTAGCAGAACCACCCTGTGAAGAATATCCTTTTGTTCTTACCGTTGGGAGATTATACGGTCATTGGCACACCCAAACCCGCACTGGCAGAATTGAGAAAATTGTCAAAATGCATCCTCATCCTTTCATCGAAATTCATCCCCGCGATGCAGCCAAGTTAGAAATTATAGATGGAGATTGGATCGAATTGCGATCGCGTCGAGGGAAAGCTCGATTTCCAGCCAAAGTAACTAAAGCCATCGCTCCTAAAACAGTGTTCGTTCCTATGCATTGGGGTGCTTTATGGGCTAATGATGCTGAAGCAAACGTCCTTACCCATCCCGCAGCTTGTCCAATTTCTTTGGAACCTGAATTGAAAGCTTGTGCGGTACAGCTTGTACCAGTTAATTCTTTACCAGAACCGTCACAGCACTCTGAGTTGATGTCCGTGTCAACCTCAAATCAAAGATGATCAAAGGGTAGGGAGCAATGTAATTAACCAGCGTCGATGGTAAAACAACTCCTTTCTATTTCTAGTTTCTGATATTCACAATTAACTTCTACGGTCGAATAAGTTTCAACCCAAAGTACACTACCACAACTTAACGGCTTTTCAGGTCGATAAACTACTTCACAAGGTCCGTTAATTTTTACAGAATAACCGTAAATATTGCTATTGAGATGTTTGACGGTAATTACAGGTTCTGGGTTTTCTCGATGCCGATTTTGTTTAATTATATGTCGATTAACATTAATTGTTGTTTTAGCTGGAATTCGTCTGACCCATTTAGGTTTTGGACCGCGACTACCTCGACTAATAATCGGTTTTCCTTCAAAGATGGGTATAACCCAAATTTTTCCAATTTTGTAAGCCCCTTTGATTCTGCCTTGTGCCAGTAAATAGCGAACTCTAACAGGCGTTATTTTCAAAAGTTCTGCTGCTTCGGTAGTACCTACATACATAGCAAAAAAAAACTATTGCGACTCCAATATAGTTATATCATTAAAACCAATGAACAATTTTTTTAAATTCGAGGCTGATTTTGTCAATGACTTACGCTGCATACCCATGCAAGTACGCTTCAAACTTGACAACTGCGGAGTCAAATTGAAACTATCTCACTGGCATCAATTTACAGAACAAGAACGTCAAAATTTAGTTGAAATGCCCTGCGTAAGCGGTGGAGAATGCCAAAATTATCGAGAATTTTTACAAAACTTGATTATTGATAAAACAGGAACCGCAGCTAGCGAACTTCCTGTAGAAGACAATCCCCCTTGGATGAACGAGAAAGAAATTCCCGATATTACACAAATAAAAGCGGTAGAATGTGGCGTTAATATGACAGTCGAACAGTGGAAAAAACTGACACCATTACAGCGTTTTGCTTTAATAAAACTCAGTCGTCCCAGCCATGAGAATAAGAACTTTTATCCAGCAGTTGAGGAATTTGGGTTAGTCTAAGTTAAATCCTATAACATCTAGGAAATTGCTATAATAAGACGCTGAATAGTAAAAATTTATGATGAGCAAATGAATATATCGCTCGATCCTACTCACGAACAATTTGTTATATCTAAAATTGAAAGCGGGAAATATGCGAACGCAGATGAAGTAATTGCTGCTGCATTGCAATTGTTAGAAGAACAGGAACAACATATTCTTTGGTTAAATGATACTCGCCAGAAAATAGCAATTGGTTTGGAAGAAATTGAACGAGGTGATGTTCTAGATACCGAAGTTGTCATCAACCAACTTAAAGATAAATTGCTTCAAAAACGCGAGGCTCAAACATGAGTCGTTCCAGTATCTCTCAAACTGCAAGCAGAGATTTGGTTGAGATTTTAGATTATTTTACAAATATTAATATTGATGCTGGGGAACGTTTTATACAGGAGTTTGAGAAAAAGTGCAAAAACATTGTAACTTTTCCGAATATGGGACGTAGTTACGAAGATATCGCTCCCTTTTTACGAGGATTACCTATCAAAATATCTTGGGACGTGAGAACCCCTGGTTTATAACCAGGGGATGAAACGGACGGTAAAGTTTTAACTTTCCGTGTTTCTTTTATTTACTAGTTTGGTTCTCAATATACTTACGAATAACGTCAGTACTTACTTGTCCTGTAGTAGCTACAAAATAACTAGGACTCCACAAAGTAGGTATTTAACTGCGGATATTCTTTCCTTAAAATATTTGATGCTCTACCCTTAACCCATTTGGCAATTTGAGAAGGGGATTCATGTGGCGGCGAGTTGATAAACATATGTACATGATCTGGCATCACTTCGAGGGCGATTAATCTCCAGCCCTTTACTAACTCAAAAATAATTTCCTGTAGCCGCATCGCAATTTGATCAACTAATACCGCTTTACGTCTTTTTGGGACAAATACAAAGTGATAATTTACTGATGACACAGATTTTCAGCCCTTCTGTATTCATAATCTGACGCTGACAATTTAGCCATTTTGTATTAGTTCTTTTGTTGATTTTTTATATTGAATAAACTATATTGATAAACAAGGAGGTAGTCAAGTGTACAAAACAATTCCCATAAAAGCAAAATTTACGGATGAAGAAAAAGCCTTCTGGGTAGATCAGTGTGAGCATTCAAATAGCCTGTATAACTCTGCAATTTATCTGGCACGCCAGAATCATTATGCAATGCTACTTGAAAGAAAGGCTTATACAACTTACTGGTGTGGAGATGAACTTAGAAGTGGTTGGAAAACTTACAAACTAGAAACTAATTATTATCAATTAGATAAACAGCTTAAAACTTGTATTCACTACTTTTCATTAGCCGCGCAAGCTGCACAACAAACATTAAAGCTAGTAGGAGAATCAATAACTAGTTACAACAAATTAGTAGATAAGTATTACTTAGGGGATGGCAGTAGACCATCAATTCCCAAGTATAGAAAGTCTGGTGGATTATTCGCACTCACATTTCCCAAACAAGGCTTGACTTACCGTGATGGTTATATTTATCCATCAATCAGTAAAGCAACCAAGCCTGAATTAATCAGATCAATTAAGCTTATTTTACCCGAATTTATTAGCTTTGATTGGATTAAAGAGGTAATTATTCGTCCTAGTCGTGGAGAGTTTTGGGTTGATTGGGTGATAGACGATGGTAAGCAGCCAATTATAAATGATAAGAGTCTTAACTACAATCATGCAATTAGCATTGATCACGGTGTAAAGTTTTGGTTATCAGCAGTTACTACCCTTGGTAAAAGCTTTATTGTTGAATCTCCACAGCTAAAAACTGCACTCCATAAATACCGAAATCAAGTACAGCAACACAAGAAAAACAAACCTGGTAGATACTGGGATGATTACCTTGATAGAATCACAGCAAAGCGCAATTTACAAGTCAGAGATGCAGTAAATAAAGCCGCTAGGTTTATCATCAATAAATGCTTAAAAGACGGTATCGGAAACTTAGTAATTGGTTGGAATCAGGGAAACAAAAACAACATTAATATTGGCAGAAACAATAATTATGAAGTTGTTTCAATGCCAACCAAAAGACTTATCGATAGGTTAAGACAATTGTGTGAAGAATATGGTGTTAGATTCCACGTAACCACTGAAGAGTATACTTCTAAAGCTTCTTTTATCGATAGTGATGAACTACATCAATACGGTGCAAAACCCACAGAATGGAAGCCATCAGGTAAAAGAATTAATAGAGATGTGTACTGCACAAAAGACGGTTTGTTAATTCATGCAGATTTAAATGCAGCATCTAACATTTTACGAAAGGTTGCCGATCGGATTTTTAGTAACTCCGGCATCGCAAAACTAGCTTTTGAAATAATTAAACGGGGTGCTTTGACACACCCCAAACGGTACGATATTTTTATTAATCTAAAAAGGTCTTATCGTAAGCAAATAACGTCACGCAGTGTGTCTTTAGACCACGGAGTGACAACTGCTTAGAATCCCAGTTTTTTCAAAGCTGGGAGATGTCAACGATGGTCACATAATTTTATATAAAGTAATTGATGAGGAAATCACAATTGTCCGTATTGTTAATGGAAAGCGAGATTTGAAGTCATTGTTTGCAGATTCTTAATTTAGTTGGATGTAAGTCTAACTAACTATCTTGTAATATTGATATCAAATCAGTAAACATAACGGTTAAAAATGGTATCTACTGAGTTAGTAGAACAGTTACGCAGACTCAATCGCGTAGATAAACTTGAGGTTATTCAACTTTTAGCTGCCGAGCTAGCAAACGAAGAAAATAATCTGATAAAACCCGGTGCATCATACGATATTTGGTCTCCCTATGATGCAGTAAATGCCGCCAATATCATGTTAGAGGCTTTAGATGCTCAAAATTCGCGATTATTCTCGATACACTCTTAACTCCTAACTACTTCGCCGCTTGTTCTGTCAATTTAGTAAGTACTTGATTAGAACGTTGTACGAAGGATTTCATTCCTTCTGCATCAAAGCCTTTTTGGGACATTAAGGCTAAGTCGTAAACGTGTTGACAAATTGAATTTACTAATTCGCCTGTGGGTGATTGTCCACCATCTTGAATAATACTACCTTGGCTAAGATTTGCCAGGTTTTGTATCAGTGGGTGAGCGGTATTAACTAATAATACGTGTTCTTCAGGAAATTCTACTGTTTGCTGCTGCATCATGGCGTTCATTTCTCGTAAACGACGTAGAATTTCTGGTAACAGTACCATTGCTGGTGGTGTTCCTTGGGGATTATCGGATTTTAAGGCTTCGGTACGGATGTTGAGTTTGGGTTTGTTGAGGGCTTTCTCGAAGATTTCTTTGATTGTTTCCCCTTTGGTTTTGTTGGTTGTGGGGTCTACTATTTCCTCGGATTTATCTTTGTCCAATAGGGTATTATCTAAATCGGAGTCTACCCGCGTAAATTTGACTTCGTTGTATTCCCGCTCTAGGAAGTTGATAAAGTGGGTGTCGATGAAGGAGTCTAAAAATAGAACTTCTAAGCCTTGACTTTTGTGTAATTCTACGTAAGCGGCTTGTGATGCTTCATCGGTACAGTAAAAAACGCGGTTTTCGTGGCTTTGTTTGTTGCGTTCTAAATACTCTTTGAGAGTTATGTAGGGCAATTTTTGAGCGGATGTGGAATCTTGTGCTTCACCTGTGGGGGTAACATCTTGCCAAACGTCACCTTCTTGGGATTGTACTTCAACTGCGGGGGTTGGCGCTGCTGTTTCCGATTCCGTATTTTCTCCGTTATGAGTAGTGCGGAAAACAACAATATCTTCAACTTGCTTTTTGAACTTTTCATCGTTCATCACCCCAAATTTAACGAAGGTTGCTAAATCCTTCCAAGCATAAATATATTGTTCGCGGTCGTCGCGGTACAGTTCTTTGAGCCGGTCGCCGACTTTCTTGGCAACGTAATCGCCGATTCTTTTCACAGTGCGATCGCCTTGCAATGCACTACGGGATACGTTAAGCGGAATGTCGGTACTATCGATTACACCCCGCATGGGCAATAAAAACTGAGGGATGATTTCTTCGCAGTTGTCGCTAACAAATACTTGATTGCAAAATAGTTTGATTTGTCCTTTGCTAACGTCAACATCTGGCTTGAGTTTGGGGAAATAAAGAATACCGTTAACAATGAAGGGATAATCGGTATTTAAATGCACCCACAACAGCGGTTCTTCCTCAAAAGGATACAGGTAGCGGTAAAACTCCATGTAATCTTCTTTGGTCAAATTACTGGCAGATTCACGCCACGGTGCTTTTTGTCGATTTAATACCTCACCATCAAGTTTGATGGGTACGGGCATAAAATCACAATAAGTCTTGACAAGATTCTTAATCCGTGCCGGTTCAACAAATTCTTCTTCCTCTTCCATGAGGTGAAGAATAATCGTAGTACCGCGAGTGGTGCGGGATGATTCTTCTAAAGTAAAATTTGGGGAACCATCACAACTCCAGTGAACTGCTTCTGCTCCATCCTTATAAGATAAAGTATCAATTTCCACATGATTAGCCACCATGAAGGAAGAGTAAAAACCCAGTCCAAAATGACCGATAATTGGTTGATCGGATGCTCCTTTGTACTTTTGAACAAATTCTTCAGCACTAGAGAAAGCAACCTGGTTGATATATTTCTTGATTTCTTCAGCCGTCATACCGATACCATTATCGGTAATAGAAAGAGTTTTCTTATCTTTATCTACAGCAATTTGAATTTCCGATTCACCAATTTCTGCGGAAAATTCTCCAGAGCGAGCCACCATTTGCAGCTTTTGGATAGCATCAACAGCATTTGATACCAGTTCCCGTAAAAAGATTTGATGGTCAGAATAAAGAGATTTCTTGATAATCGGGAAAATATTCTCAGTATGGATACTGATGGTACCTTGTTCTAACATAATTTTGTCGCAGCAAATACAAATATTTTAATCACTAATTGGGAAATAAACCCCAACACCCCACTTTAACGGAAAGCAAAGCGGGGTTATTATCATTCTGGATTTTAAATGCTTGAGTAGATAAACTGCACTTGATTTGCTGGATTGTTTGCCCTATAGAGATGATTCGGATTTCCCTACCATGTATGATCTAAATAATAACCCGATAATTATGTAGAGACGTTGCAGTGCAACGTCTACCCGTATATCGATTTCCAACGAGTTCCAACGATTTCCAACGAGTTCTAACGAGAATCTAATCAAACAGTCGAGGAAAGATAATTTTTAAAGCTGCGATCGTAATGATTCGTTTATTTTTCACCACAGCAGAATTATTTATGATCCAATTCCACCAAAAATATACAGCAGTAAGAGTTTGACGCTGTTGTGGTGGTGCTTCAACAGCCTTAAAAGTCAGATATTGATAAAGATGTGAAAGACTTTGTTTTTTCAAATGCTGTAATTTTTCGGCTTTGGGATAACTAAAAGCACGTTCAATGACTTTTAAAGATGCAGATTCTTGTCTTTTGAGATTAGTAGACATCGAATTATTTGATGTTCGATATAGAATTTGCGGTTTTTCTACACAAACAAAATCATAATTAACTGCAAGACGCAACCACATATCCTTATCTTCTGCTGCGGCAAGTGATTCATCAAACCCACCAACTTTTTCTAAAGCTTGTTGACGAATTAAAGGATTAGAACCATTTTCTAAAAAGTTGGTTACTAAAAGTTTACTAAAAGCATCACCATTAACTTTAATTCTTCTACCCGACTTAATAAATTTACTCGATTCATCAATATAATCAGTCCAACTATAAGCTACAGCAGCTTGCGGATTTGATTGTAAAGCTTGCCATTGTAATTCTAATTTATCCGCAGTCCATAAATCATCAGCATCGATAAAAGAAATATATTCCCCCTTAGCTTGAGAAATGCCACGATTACGACTCACTGATAAACCTCCATTTGGATAGGAAAATATTTTAATACGAGAATCCAAAATCTTTTCCACAATTTCTAAAGTTCTATCAGTCGAGCCATCATTAATAACAATTATTTCGATATTACTAAAAGTTTGATTTAATATTGATTTTATTGTTTCTTCAACAGTTTTTTCTCCGTTAAAAACGGGAACTATTACAGATATAGACATTTTGTTAAATTCCTTTAATTTATAATAAATAATTAAGATTGTTATATTCGCGTTATCAATATTTTCCGGCGGTTGAAACCGCGACAACACACCGCATTGTCCACCTATGCGCGAAGGCGCACGCTACGCTAACGTGGACTAATTTAGGTGGTATGTAGCTGCTTCCTTCCCGCTCTGTAGAGTACGGTTCATCTCTATAAAATCTCTTCCCTCTGTGTACTCTGCGCCTCTGCGGTTTTTTTTTCCGTAATCTTTTATCCCAAAAGAAGTAATATCAACTTATTTTTTCATACCCCAAAAAAGTGCTGGTATTTGACAAACGAGGCAGTTTCTTAAACAGCACATTTGCCCAATTAGAAGGTAAAATCATCATTACAATCAATTTAAAAATAGCTTTGAAAATTATCGGTTTAACTAAAAGACTTGTATCTGTTTTTATCGCAATTAATAAAAATCTCACTGCAACTTTACCTTGTTTTTTTTCTGGCGGTGCTGCAAGAACTTTATAACAAAGATATTTGTAAAGATTACCGATTGCTTTAGGTTTAAGATGTTGATATTGTTTCGCTTGTTCGCGAGAAAAAGCACGTTGAATAACTTCTAAATTTGATTTCTCCAATCCTAAAACATTGGATGACATAGAATCTTGTCGAATTCTATATAAAATTTGTGCTTTCGGTACACAAACAAAATCAGTTATTGCTGATAATTTTAACCACATATCTGTATCTTGAGCGTTGGTTAAAATTTCATCAAACCCATTAACTTTCATCAACACTTCCCTACGAATCATTACATTAGAACCGTTACCGATAAAGTCATCTAGTAAGAATTTTGCATAAACATCTCCAGTCCAATTAACATGAGATGTTTTACGCAGAAACTTGCCATCTTCATCTATACAATTTGTCCAACTATAAGCAACTCCAGCTTGAGAATTTGATTGCAAAGCTGTATATTGTGCTGCTAATTTATCAGTTGTCCATAAATCATCTGCATCTAAAAAAGTTATATAGTTACCTATAGTGTGATTTATGCCGCGATTGCGATTAACCGCGACATTGGCTTTGGGATAGGAAAATAGTTTGATTCTTTCGTCTTTGAATTGAGAAATAACTGAATGAGTTTTATCTATAGAATTGGCATTAATAATAATTAACTCAAAGTTAGTAAAAGTTTGATTTAAAACAGATTCAATAGTTTCTTGAATTGTTTTTTCTGCATTATATGCTGGTATAATTACAGATATAAGATTGGTTGACATATCAATTATCTGAATAAATAGATCGAACCTCACCCTGCCTCCGGCACCCCTCTCTTTATTAAGGAGAGGGGGAAGAGGTTCCGTTGATCGCAGAATTGGCACCGCGCAAATTCTTCTCCGGCACCCCTCTCTTTATTAAGGAGAGGGGATGGGGGTGAGGTTATTGATATGCTAAGCTCGCGTTTCTAAAAATAGCCTCAGTATATTTTCGTTAAATTAACGATTTGCATCCTCCACAGGTAAAAAGGACTAATTAAAGTTGCTAGCAACCGCTGCATTTCACAAGCAGCAACAGTATCTTTACTTAACACTTTTCTATAACGAATAAAATGTAATACCGTTTTCCGAAAATCATTGATTAAATAAATACAAAAAGCAAAAGGTCTTTGCCACCAGTCAAGCATTAACATTCTTAAATGAAAGCGTCCTAAACCAATAATTCTCATTAACCCAATCAGATATTTTTCTTCTAATCGCGATGATGGAATTATATGTTCAATTTCCATTTCGGGATTATACCAAATTTCCCATCCTGCTTTATAAATATATAATAATGCTTCGGCATCTTGTCCTGTTGGCATCCAACGTTTTTTGGTTCTACCTATTAATAATAATTTAGTAGGAACGTATTTTTGCCAAACATCTCGACGTACTACTAATCCCGCACCAGGGGGAAGTCCTTTTTTTCGAGGCTCGTACATCAAAGGTTCTGAACCTCTATCAACTAATGCTAAATAGAAAGTAATTGCTTTAAGTTCTTCCGGCGGATTTGTTTCAAAAATACCATGAATTCTACTGCTAAAAGCACCAGCTTTCGGATGCTCTTGAGCAAATTTATAAGCTGAACTTACCCAATTTGCAAAGGGTGGATTATCATCATCAATAAATCCCACTAATTCACCTTTCGCTTCATTTATAGCTCGCTGTCTGGCAAAAGATATACCTTGTTCTGCTTCAAAATAATATTTTAAAGGAATGTCTTGTAGCCAATTTTTTTGATATTCTTTAACAAGTTTTGCTGTGCCATCAGTACTATTATTATCAATAATAAGAATTTCCCAATTTATATGTTCTGTGTTTATTTGTTCTTTTAATTTATCTAATACTTTTGCTAAACGATTTTCTCCGTTGTAAGTAGGAATAGCAACGGTTAAATTAACGGTTATAGTCATTTGCAAAACTGGTTTTTTAAACTTGCTGAGGTTATTATTCCCAGTTCAAGATAAAAATTCACAGTTTTGATCAGATTGCCGAAACATTACTCTCTTCCTGGCTTTATGATTATTGAAAAAAAAAACCGCAGAGGCACAGCGTTCGCGCAGCGTGTCGCGACAGCGACACAAAGTGTGATCTTGGGGGAAACCCCCACGAACAACTTTTCAAGCTAGAGTACGCAGAGGAAAGAACTATACAAAGATTATAAGTTCTGGTTCCCAGGAACCGATACTGGGAACTAGGATTTCGAGACTCTGCCTCGGATTATCCTTCTGCTGACTCTACTAATTGTACGGTAGTTACAGGTGGGGATACTTTCACAATGGTTTTTTTCCTGAAGGTTAAGCCAGTTTTACCTTTGTCAATTATAATTGTATCGCCGGGAACGAAGGTGTTTTCTAAGATTTTGGTAGCAAGGGGGTTTTCGATTTCTCGCTGAATTGCTCTTTTAATGGGACGAGCGCCGTATACTGGGTCATAACCGATTTCTACTAATCGATCGCAAGCTGCGGGAGTAATTTCGACGGCAATTTTTTGCTCTGCTAGTAGCTTTTCGACTCGTTTTAATTGTATGCGAGCAATATCTCCCATTTGTTTTTTACCTAAAGCATGGAAAATAATTAAGTCGTCGATGCGGTTGACGAATTCGGGACGGAAGTGTTTTCGTAGGGCTTCCATGACTCGGTTCCGCATTTTTTCATATTGGGAATCATCACCGGATATATCTAAAATATGTTCGCTACCAATATTACTTGTCATCACAATGACGCTATTACGAAAGTCTACTAATCTTCCTTGGGAATCCGTAATTCTACCGTCATCTAAAACTTGTAGTAATATATTAAACACATCTGGATGAGCTTTTTCAACTTCGTCCAACAGTATCACCGAATAAGGACGACGACGCACTGCTTCGGAAAGTTGACCACCTTCTTCAAAACCAACATATCCGGGTGGCGCTCCTACTAAGCGGGATACAGAATGTTTTTCCATGTATTCCGACATATCCAAGCGCACCATAGCGTCTTCGGAATCAAACATGAATTTTGCTAAAGCCCGCGCTAATTCTGTCTTCCCGACCCCCGTAGGTCCCATGAATAAAAACGAACCGATGGGACGTTGGGGGTCTTTCATTCCCGCACGAGCGCGACGAATTGCCGCAGCGACGGCGACTACTGCTTCATCTTGTCCAATAACTCTTTGGTGGAGGTGTTGTTCTAACTGCAATAATTTTTGTCTTTCTGACTCTAAAAGGCTATTTACAGGAATTCCCGTCCATTTAGCCACAATTTCGGCGATGTCAGCTTCCGTAACCTGCTCTCTTAATAAACTTACGCCTTTACTTTGAATTTCTAAAAGTTGCGCTTCCTTAACTTCGCGATCGCGCTGCACTCCTTCCAATTTTCCATATTTTAATTGTGCTGCCGTGTTAAGGTCGTAAGCACGTTCGGCTTGTTCAATTTGGACTCTTAATTTTTCTTCTTCTTGTTTCAAAGCACTGATATCTTCTAATACCTGCTTTTCACCTTGCCATTGAGCGCTGAATTCTTCTTGCTTTTCGGTCAAAAGGTCAATTTCTTGCTCAATGCGTTGCAAACGTTCTTGAGTCTGAAATGTGGTTTTTTCCTCTCCTGCTAAGGACAACTTTTCCATTTCTAACTGCATTAAACGCCGCTCTATACTTTCCAATTCCGCAGGTTTGGAAGTAATTTCCATTTTCAACTGCGCTGCGGCTTCATCTACTAAATCAATGGCTTTATCTGGTAAAAAACGGTCGGCAATGTAACGCGCTGACAGTGTAGCGGCAGCGACTAAGGCAGAATCGGAAATTTTGACGTTGTGATGTACTTCATAACGTTCTTTAAGTCCCCGCAAAATCGAAATCGTATTTTCTACACTGGGTTGAGTAACCAGCACCTGTTGAAAACGCCGTTCTAAAGCCGGATCTTTTTCAATATACTTTCGGTATTCATCCAAAGTTGTGGCACCAATACAGCGCAATTCACCCCGCGCTAACATCGGTTTAAGTAAATTACCAGCATCCATCGAACCTTGCTGTCCTGAACCCGCACCAACCACGGTATGTAACTCATCAATAAATAAAACTATTTGACCACCAGATTCCGTAACTTCCCGGAGAACAGCTTTTAATCGATCTTCAAACTCACCCCGATACTTTGCTCCAGCAATCAAACTACCCATATCCAAACCGATGATTTGCCGATTTTTCAACGATTCGGGAACATCACCATTAATAATTCGCTGAGCCAACGCTTCGGCGATCGCCGTTTTTCCCACCCCAGGTTCACCGATTAAAACGGGATTATTTTTACTGCGACGAGACAACACCTGAATCACGCGGCGAATTTCTTCATCTCGTCCAATCACCGGGTCAAGTTTACCTGCTTTTGCTTGTTCAGTTAAATCTCTACCAAATTTTTCTAAAGCTTCATAACGAGATTCAGGATTTTGGTCAGTTACCTTCTGACTACCCCGTACATTTTTAATCGCAGCTTCTAAATCGGCAGTCGTAGCGTTTAAACTTCTAAATATTTTCTTGCCAATACGTTCCTCTTCAGCAAAAGCTAGCATTAGATGTTCGATACTAATGTAGGAATCATTCATCCTTTGCCTGGCATCTTCAGCACCATCAAGCATTCGGTCAAGACCTTTACCTAGGTATAGTTGGTCACTTCTACCCATTTTTGGTTGACGACGGGCAAAATCTTCCAACTGTTGTTGTAATCGCTCAACTTCCACCCCAGCACGACCGAGAAGCCGAGAAGCCAACCCATTATCTTGTTGAAAAAGAGCCAGCATTAAATGTTCTACATCTAACTGCTGTTGTTGGTAAGCACGGACAATATCCTGAGATTTCACAATTGCTTCCCAGGCTTTATCAGTAAATTTATCTGGATCTGTAGGTTGCATATTAATAATTTTAGATTTTAGACTGGGGAATTGTAAATTAAAAGTTTGTCTTAAATAAATATCCAAGCATTATTAAACACTATCCGCGTGTATCTACGGCTGCAATTTGACAGTTGACAGTGGACAGTTGACAGTTGACAGTTGACAGTTGTTATTTTCCACTAACCACCATCGACTAACCACCATCGATTCCTACTACTAATCTAAAATGAAAACACCGTCCTGAACGTAGTTTGCCAAATAGTACCTTGGTTGCTGTCGTTGTCGGGGTTAATTACCAAAGAAATAATCGGAGTAACGCTAATATTATCGCTGAGTTGTAGATTATAAAATGTTTCAAAATTAGTTTGAGTTGCATTTCCTAAACCATCACTAACAAACGGCTGACCGATTGCTACACCTGCAATGGTACCGGGAATCCCAATGTTACGCAAACCAACCCCAAGAGTCCAGCTAACAGGGTTTAAATCTAAATCTTGACCAGTTGCGGGATTAAATCCTTGATAATTCCCGATTCCCAAACGGCCAAAAATTCCTGTATTGCGATTAAGTGCGTATTCGGCGTTTAATCCGTAAGCGTTAATATCAGTATCATCAATTTCGGCGTTTGTATATTGCAGTTTTACAGTAAGTTTATTGCTCAAAATATATTCTAGCTCAGCACTGGCTTGGTGTGGGTCGCCGAAAAAACCGTCGTCATCAGAGCTTGAGTCTGCATCCCCAGCAATATAAAGCGAACGAAAAGTTAGTTGACTATTTTGAGGTTTCCAGACAACAGCAGCACCAGCACCACCATTCCTATCAATTCTATTTTGAACGATTAAAGGATTATTCAGGAAAATTCCCGAACTAAAATCAGCCGCTTCATTATTTGCATAGCGATTATTGTCGATAAAATCTCGCGGGGACATTTTCGTTCCCACCGTCACCGCTAAATCCGTGGAAGGACGTAAAGTATAGTATAAACGTCTGAGTTTGACATCATCTTCAACATCAGTAAAATCAAGCCCTCCAGCATTAGCAAAAGTACCATTACTTCCCAATAAATTCAAATCTTCCTTTTGAGCTAAACCAACAGCATCACCACCGTTATTCCCGGATTCCAACTGAGTAACCAGTAAATCTTTTTGACTAAAGCTAGTGGAAAAAGTTAATCGAGTCCGAGACACCGCACTAAAATTAGCATTTCTACCATCCGTCACAGCGACAATTTGCTGTCCTTGTAACTTAGTAGTAGTAGAAAATTGATTTGCTTGTAACTGCGAAGAACGAGACTCTATATCATCTAAGCGCGTTCGTAGATCCTGTAAAGCTTCACCAAATTCTTTTTGCAACCGTCGTAAAGTTATTCTATCTTGCTCAATATATTTACTAGTAATTGTTGTAGCAATAGTTTCTTCTACCTTATACAAAGTAGCAGCTAAACCAGCAGCGAATTCATCACGAGTTAAAGCGCGTTCACCTTTAAAAGTTCCATCAGGTAAACCAGTAATTACGCCATATCTTTCTATTAATGATTTTAAAGCTTGATAAGCCCAATCCGTCGGTTTGACATCTGATAGTTCGTCTACCGAAGTTTGCTGAGCTAGTAGAGATGGGGTGGGGGGATGGGGGGACAA
>NZ_JADEWL010000245.1 GCF_015207665.1 Plectonema cf. radiosum LEGE 06105 | reverse complement strand
AGATGTGTATAAGATACAGCCATCACCCCATCACCCCTTGTCCCTTTAAAAAAACCCCAAATCCGTGCCTTTCCCAGCATGAACTAAAGCTAATTTTTGATAACGTTTGGCGTGTTCGATTAATTCTGCTGCTTGCTCGGCGGAGTTTTGACGTATTACTTTACCTGGAACTCCAACTACAAGGGATAAAGGAGGAATGTTTTTCGTTACTACTGCACCTGCACCAATAATGCTACCACTTCCTACACGCACTCCATCAAGAATTACCGCACCAATACCGATTAAACTACCGCGTTCAATGTATGCAGAATGAATTACGGCTCGATGTCCAATGGTAACGTAATCTTCTAAAATAGTTGGTTGACCTGGGTCACAGTGGAGAATTGCTCCATCTTGTATATTTGTATATTCACCAATTTCAATGCGTTCTACATCACCTCTGATGACTGCACTGTACCAAATGCTTGCTCCTGTTGCAATGCTAACGGAACCCATAACTACAGCATTGGCTGCTATGAAGGCTGCTGCTGAAATATCGGGATAAGACCAGTAGGAAGTAGTAGACACGATAGAATATTAATAAGCTATTGAGAATCAGCTTGGATTATGACCAGAATATCACGACTGAATTTTCAATTTTTAAATAGTCGTTATTTGTGAACGTTCAAATGTCAAGAAGCTTTTTATCTTCTAAAAAACTAGATCCATTATTTCAGTCATGTTGTACTAATAAATAATGAATATAGTTCTTATTCTTAATCAGCGAATATTTTTAAGTGATTACCCATAGGAGTTGTATTGCAAGTGTAAAATTAAACAATTGGTAAAAAATAAAAATAAAGATGTTTATATACACTTCATGATGAATCTAAGCTTGCAGTACCCTATATTTGGTCCTGAAATTCAGTGTCCCCATTGCCATCAAACAATTCCGGCACTGACATTAACTGATACCTATTTATGTCCCCGACACGGTGCTTTTGAAGCTAATCCAGAGACAAGCGAGTTGATTCACCTCCAGTCTGGACGACATTGGCGCAGATGGAACGGTGAATGGTATCGTCAACATAACCATCCCGATGGCATTAGGTTTGAAATTCACGAAGCCCTTGATAAACTATATACCCAAGGTTATCGGGCTACTAAAGTGATTATTGCTCGTCGCTACCGGGAATTAATGGGTGGTTATTTGGAGCGTAGTTCACCTTGGCGCGGTGGACAAAGTTCAGAAACTTCTTCTGCACGATTGTACGGTTTACCAGTAGATTTTAGCCCGGAATTTTCCGAAGATTCTTGCTGGGAAGTCATCAATTTTGATTTAGAAAAAGAACCCGGTGTTCCAGTACGCTACCCGTACTTTAGATTGTTTGAATAATCCGGCGTTGTTAGGAGTCGTCTCTTTGAGAGCTTCTAACCTTTGTTTCTAAATATGTCAATCGGATTTTTTTAGTCGTTATATCAAGTCCGGATGATTAGTTAGTAGTGGGTAGTGGGTAGTGAGTAGTTAGTAGTTAGTAGTGAGTAGTGGGTAGTTAGTAGTTAGTAGTTAGTAGTTAGTAGTTAGTAGTTAGTAGTTAGTAGTAAATTACATAAATCCCAGGCAAAGTTCCCTTGGTGGACTACTATTCACCATTCACCATTCACCATTCACCATTCACTATTCACCATTCACCATTCACTATTCACTATTCACCATTCACTTATTATTAAAACTATTTCAGATGCACCATGTTTCTATTCGGACTGCGGATATCCATCGGGCGATCGCCTTTTACGAACAGTTGGGTTTCCAGGTATGCGAGCGTTTCACCACAGGTTACACTTTGGCTTGTTGGATGGAAGGATTGGGTGGAAGAATTGAATTAATTCAAATTCCTGAGCCAAAACCTGCTGCCGATGCATTTGCAGATGAACATTACGTAGGATATTATCATTTATCCTTTGACATCACTACAATTGCATCGGATTTACCCAGTTGGTTGACAAATATGAAAACAAAATTTGCCGAAGCATCCCACGAACAACCGCAAGTAATACAACCTTTAAAGGTACTTTTAGAACCAACTCAGCAGCAAATAGGCGGTTGTATCTATGAAGTTGCTTTTATTGCTGATACTGATAATTTACCTTTGGAATTTATCAGGAATTTAAGAATAAATTAATTAGTTGTTAATTAATTCAAAATAATTACTTTTATCTGTAGAATATACTTTCCCTGTAGTGTTGCCGAGGCGACAGATTCATACAGTAGATTAGACTATATTCATTAAAAAAAATCTGTAGTTAAGCTTACAGATAAGTCAAGCAAATAAATGTTTGTATCTCTTAGGTTATTGCGTATTCGTAATTTTCCATATTTACTTTTAGTGCTAGGGCTGATCTTAGCTTTATTTCTTGGTGGTGAATCAAGTTATAGTAAATTAGTGGCTGTGTCTAAATGTGTAAATAGTAATAAACAATTAGTGGCAGAAAATAAGACAGTATTAACAATTGCGGACAACGTTTATAAAACAACTTTAGAAAATGGTCTTACAGTCATAACCAAAGAAGTACACACCGCACCAGTGGTTACTGTACAGATGTGGTACAAAGTAGGAACCCGCAATGAAAAACTGGGTGTAAATGGTATTGCTCACCAGTTGGAACATATGATGTTTAAAGGTACAAAAAGTCGTCCGGTACAATTTGGACAACTTTTTAGTGCTTTGGGTAGCAATTCAAATGCTTTTACCAGTCACGACCAGACAGTATATTACAATACTGCTGAACGCAATAAGTTAAAAGCACTTTTAACTTTAGAAGCAGATAGAATGCAGAATGCTGTCATTGACACCGAGCAGCTCTCAAGTGAAAAACAGGTAGTAATTTCTGAATTAAAAGGTTACGATAATGACCCAGAGTACCGTTTAAATAGAGTAATAATGCGGTCGGCTTTTCTCGATCATCCTTATGGATTACCTGTTGGTGGTACGGAAGAAGACGTAGAAAAATTTACTGTTAGTCAGGTACAGAAATACTATGAAAATTTTTATAGTCCTAACAATGCAATATTAGTAGTTGTAGGTGATTTTGAAACAAAGAAAACCATTGAAGCTGTCAAAGAAATATTTGAAAAAATACCAGCAAATCAAAATAAAAAGTTTTTTTTAGAACAAGCGACAGTTAAAAATTTTGCACCGAGAAATTCTTCCGAACCAATAATATTAAAACAACCGGGTGCTGCACCGTTATTTCAAGCTGTATATATTTTACCTGCGGCGAAGCATCCCGATGTACCGGCTTTGGATATATTTGATTATATATTGGCAGAAGGAAGAAACTCACGACTTTATCAAGCCTTAGTAGATTCGGGAAAAGCTAGTGATGTTTCAGCAAGTGTAATTAGCTTGGAAGAAGCAGGTTGGTACGAATTATCAGTAACGGCAAATTCCGTTTCTAAATTATCTAAAATTGCATCAATAGTTAATCATGAAATTAGTTATTTAATCGATAAAGAAGTTAGTTTAGAAGAATTAAATAGAGCAAAAGCGCAGTTACAAGCTTCAGTAATTTTAAGTAACCGTGATATTACCTCTTTAGCAATGCAATTAGGTAACGACCAAGCGACCACAGGCGATTATACTTATACAGACCGTTATTTAGCTGCTATCGAAAAAGTAACAGTCCAAGATGTGCAGCGAGTAGCTAAAAAATACTTTAAACAACAAACACCAACAGTAGGCTTTTTTGAACCAACTCAATTAAAAGCTAAAGAAAAAAGCGATCGCAAACAACTTGTTTCACAACACATCGAAAACTTCTCTAAAAACACCGCAAGAAATGGCGATATACTTAAATACTTACCACCAGTAGATTCGAGTATCGCTTCCACAAGTCGAGTTTTACCATCTAAATTGACTTTAGCTAATGGTTTAGAGATTTTGTTGCTACCAGATAAAAGCACTTCTACAGTAACTTTAGGTGGTTATATCAAAGCTGGTGCAGAATTTGACCCCCCTAATAAAGCAGGATTAGCATCTTTGGTCGTAGATAATTTGATCAATGGTACTAAAAATCAAGATTTCTTGAGTATAGCCAGGACTTTGGATGATTGTGGCGCAAATTTAGACTTTACCACTTACCGTGAAGGAGTTTACATTGAAGGAGACAGTTTGTCTGATAACTTATCAATATTGGTCAAAACCCTAGCAGATATAATTCAAAATCCGACTTTTCCCCAGCAGCAATTGCAGCTAACACGCAAACAAGCTTTAACAAACCTCAAACAAGACTTGGACGATCCAGAAGAAGTTGCTCAAAGAGCCTTTTCACAAACTGTTTTTCCCAAAACACATCCATCTTATAGTTTTCCTTCACAAGAGAGTTTGCAGACAATTATTCGTGCTGATGTCGTAAATTTTCACAGAAAACATTATCGTCCCGATACCATAGTATTAGCTTTAGTTGGAGACTTTGAACCCACACAAATAAAAAAACTTATTGAAAAAGAATTTGGAAATTGGCAAGTTTCGGGTAAAATTCCTCAAATCAAATATCCTCCGGTAAATTTACCCGATTCAGTAGTCCGGGTTAATCCGGTACTGCCTGGAAAAGCCCAAGCAATTACTTTCATCGGCAATAAAGCAATTAACCGTCAAGACCCTAGATATTATGCAGCAATAGTTTTAAATCATATCTTAGGTGGCGATACTATATCAAGTAGACTTGGTTCTCAAATCCGCGACCGTTTGGGTTTAACCTACGGTATTTATAGTAACTTCCTAGCCGGTAGAAATGCCGGGACATTTTTGATTGAAATGCAAACTAGTCCCGAACATACCACAAAGGCGATCGCCAGCACTCGCGAACTCCTAGAAGAGTTACATCAAAAGGGTGTTACACCTACAGAGGTTGAAAATGCAAAACACAATTTGACCGGCAATTACAATGTTTCACTGGCTTCCCCAGATGAATTGACCTACAGAATTATTAGAAATCAAGTTTTAGGTTTAGATACAGAAGAATTACGCAGTTATACTGAGAAAATTCAAGCAGTCACACCCGCTCAAGTCAATCAAGC
This sequence comes from Plectonema cf. radiosum LEGE 06105, assembly GCF_015207665.1. Classification (GTDB taxonomy): domain Bacteria; phylum Cyanobacteriota; class Cyanobacteriia; order Cyanobacteriales; family Nostocaceae; genus Rivularia; species Rivularia radiosa_A. The sequence continues at coordinate 134 of NZ_JADEWL010000245.1, read as the reverse complement.
AGCACGGGAGCTACTTCATCCAGATAAAATTGTAGTAGTAACCGCAGGACCACCAGTTTTAGCCGATCAAGGAAAAAGAAGTAATTAGGAGTTAGGATTTGTAGAGACGTAGCATTGCTACGTCTGTACCGGAG
>NZ_JADEWL010000054.1 GCF_015207665.1 Plectonema cf. radiosum LEGE 06105 | reverse complement strand
GAAGAGGAGATTGGGGGGATGGGGGGACAAGGGGTGATATTGATTGATAATTGATAATTAATTATTGATGATTATTAATTGATGACTGATGTCTAAAACAAGCTGGAAGCAGGGTGATTTGGTAGAAACGGAAATTACCGACTTGAGCGATACGGGTGATGGTGTAGGACGAAGCGCTGAACTGGTGGTGTTTGTACCGGATACTGTACCTGGCGATCGCGTTGTTGTGCGTTTGGTAAATGTTAAGCCCAAATACGCATTGGGCAAAGTTAAAGAATTATTACAATCATCGTGCCATCGAATTAGACCGGCTTGCATTGTCGCGGATAAATGTGGTGGCTGTCAGTGGCAGCATATTAATTATCAGTACCAATTAGCAGCTAAACGTAAAGCAGTTATTCAAGCTTTACAAAAGATTGGTGGTTTTACACAACCGCGAGTAGATCAGGTGTTAACTGCGGGTGAACCATTGGACTACCGCAATAAAGCCACTTACCCGATGGGCATAAGTACTAGTGGGGGGGTAATAGCGGGTTACTACCAAAAATCTTCTCATCAGATAGTCAATTTAAATCAATGCCCGGTGCAAGATTCGCGATTAAATCCTTTTTTAGCCCAAGTAAAACAAGATATCGAATCTAATGGTTGGGAGATTTATCACGAACGTAGTCATAGCGGAATTATCCGTCATCTTGGTTTACGCATCGGTCGCCGTACTGGTGAAGTATTGTTGACCTTGGTGGTAAGGGATTGGATTTTACCAGGAATTGAACAACAAGCACAAGAGTGGTTAGACCACTATCCCCCATTAGTGGGAGTGATGTTAAACCGGAATGGCGATCGCACAAATGCAATTTTTGGTAACGAAACTCGACTGATAGCTGGAACCTCTGATTTGAAAGAAGAATTTGCTTCTTTAAAATGGAAAATCAGACCGGAAACATTTTTCCAAGTAAACACTGAAACAGCGGAGGCATTATTATACGAAATTCAATCGGAATTAAATTTACAAGGTAAGGAAATATTAGTTGATGCTTATTGTGGTATCGGAACTTTAACTTTACCGCTCGCAAAACAAGTACATCTTGCTATTGGTTTGGAAATACAAGAATACTCTGTAGCCGCCGCCCAAATTAATGCTCAGTATAATCACATAAACAACGTAACCTTCCATTGGGGAAAGGTAGAAGAATTACTGTCTCGGATATCTGATAAACCAGATATTGTTATACTTGACCCACCAAGAAAAGGATGCGAACCCAGTGTAATCGAAACTTTACGCAAAGTAAAACCGGCTCGTATTGTTTATGTGAGTTGTAAAGCAGCAACACTTGCTCGCGACTTAAAGCAACTTTGTCAAGATGATTTATATACTTTGTCGCGAGTACAACCAGCTGATTTTTTTCCTCAAACAGCTCATGTAGAAGTAGCAGCATTTCTTGTCCTATCAAACTTAGTCAAAGATACTTAGTTTAATTCTCAGGTGAAATTTGCAAATTGTAGTCTAGTGCATAGTAAAAATGCTAAAATTGAATTAATCTAAATATAGAATACCTTTTGTATAAAGAAATTGACGTAATTCCAGACTCTTAAACCAAGAAATACATGAGTTATTTAAGTTACAAATCGGTTATGTTTAGGAGTATAAAAATACTCGTTAATACTTCAAATAAATTTATAGTTTGTAACTGTTCGGTAGTAAAAAATCAATAGCCGATTTGAACTTAAGCAACCTTTATTTCTTTAAGAGAGTCAAGTTAAGTAGCATACAAAAATTAGTTGTACAAAGATAAAAATTAAGGCAACATGACCACCTCAAATTAATTGCAGGGTGCGGTGTAAGTAGTAAAAGTCATGTCTAGCTTAAGCCGAAAGCTACGGGGTTTCTCTTGTGATTACCATTTCACTTCGTCCGGTAGGACGCAATTGGGGTACGATTAGTTTTGCCTCAACTCTATATCTCTGTCCAATTTTAGATTTGCTTTTGGCAGAAATCCCAGGAGAAATGCAAGCTGAGTTGAGACTAGGACTTCAAGAAGCCTTAGTCAATGCAGCGAAGCACGGCAATAATCTCGATCCTGGAAAAAAAGTTGTAGTTCGTTTTTCTTTAATTGATGATAGATATTGGTGGGTAATATCAGATCAAGGTAAGGGATTTATTCCCGAATGCGATTGTGAAGAAAATCCCACCGAATATTTGCCACCTGATGAATCAGAAAATGGTCGTGGTTTATCCATACTGCATCTAATTTTCGACCAGGTGGAATGGAACCGTAAAGGTACGGAGTTACGGCTATGCAAGCAGTTGGAGCATAGACGTAGTAGGATACCGTTGTTACGGAATTAATTATTAGTTAAGACTAACAGAGTTAGGAGTTAGGAGTTAGGAGTTAAGAGTTAAGAGTTAGGAGTTAAATTATAACAACTAACAACCAACAATTAACAACTAACTGTCTTTTTTTTGTCCGTGAGTTGGACAAGGTGGCGCACTGATAGAGCGATTTAACCAGCCAGTAGCTTGTTCTAATCTAGCTTGTGCTTCTTCGGGTTGTTCGTTTAGGAGAAATACAAGGGCAGCTGCGGTTTGTTCGCAAGCGCGAACTTTGCGGTTAGACTTGAGACGATGCCAATCGTTAGGAGATATACTCAATCTCTCCAATAGAGCTTGAGCTAACTCTAATGTACTTATTTCTTGCAATTGACTAGTTTTAGGCAGTTGACTGGATTGAGACATAACGAAGAAGCTTTCAAAACGTTCTCTTTTACTGTAATACTTCCCTCATGGAGTCGCCTAAAAAATCTTCTCAATCATCAACTGAGGAAAATTTAGAACAAGAATTGCAACAAGAAATATTATCAGTCGAGCAAAACCTTGGTGAGTTAAAACAACGGTATGCTCAGATATTCGCTGATAAACAGCGTCAGATAGAGCTAGTGCGACATTCTGACGAAATTAAAAAACAACTGCAACAAACAACAACGCGAACTTTAAAAGCAGAGTTGAAGCAGATTAAAGAAAAATTAGAAAGTTTAGACAATGCTTTAGGATTGTTTTCCGAGAGTTATTTAGTGATGTTTGGTGGTAGCGTTATATTTACAAAAAGCGGTTTGAAAGACTTGTTTTGGCAAGTAGTCCGTTTTGGTGGATTGGGCGTTATCATAGGCTGGTTATTAAAGTCTGTAGTTAGTTGACAGTTGATAACTGTCAACTGTCCACTAACAGCACTTAATTTTTATTCTCGGAAGTAAAATATATGATAGAAAGACGGATTGCAGAAATATTACGCAGCGCTCAACCTGATGAATCAATAAAAGCACAAGGTTGGGTGAGAACAAAGCGTGAATTAAAAGGGTTTGCTTTTATTGAACTTAATGATGGTTCATCTCTGGCTAATTTGCAAGTTGTATTAGACCAAAATTTACCAGATTATGAGAATATATTAAAGCAATTAAATACAGGTGTTTCCGTGGAGGCATCGGGAATACTGGTTGAGTCTCAAGGAAAAGGACAAAGAATTGAATTAAAAGCGGAAAAGGTGAAAGTTTACGGTGAAGCAGATCCAGAAACTTATCCCCTACAGAAGAAACGCCATTCCTTTGAATTTCTCAGAACAATTGGACATTTACGCAGTCGTACTAATTCCTTGGGTGCGGTTTTCCGGGTGCGTAACGCTTGTGCAACAGCGATTCATGAATTCTTTCAACAACGGGGCTTTTTGTGGGTACATACACCGATTATCACCGCTAGCGACTGCGAAGGTGCGGGAGAGCTTTTTAGGGTTACTAGCTTAGATTTAAATAACGTTCCTCGCACAGAAGATAAGCTGGTAGACTACAGTAAAGACTTTTTTGGTAGACCGACATATTTAACAGTCAGCGGTCAATTAGAAGCCGAAATTATGGCAATGACCTTTGGTAACGTCTATACCTTTGGTCCTACCTTCCGTGCAGAAAATTCTAACACTTCGCGTCACCTTGCAGAATTTTGGATGGTTGAGCCGGAAATGGCTTTTTGCGAATTATCTGAAGATATGGATTTAGCTGAGGAATTTCTCAGATATGTCTTTAAATATGTAATGGATAAATGTCCAGAAGACATGGATTTTTTCAATTTGCGAGTTGATAAAACAGTTTTAGAAACCGCAGAAAATATTATTAATAATCAATTTGAAAGAATCACTTATACTGAAGCTGTCAAACTATTAGAAAAAGCGGATGTCCAGTTTGAATATCCGGTAAATTGGGGTTTGGATTTACAATCAGAACACGAGCGTTATTTGTGCGAAAAATTATTTAAAAAGCCGGTTATTGTGAGTGATTATCCCACAGAAATTAAAGCATTTTATATGCGGTTGAGTGATGATGAAAAAACCGTTGCTGCAATGGATGTTTTAGCACCGAAAATTGGCGAAATTATCGGTGGTTCCCAGCGTGAAGAAAGATATGATGTGTTGGAGCAGCGGATTAAAGCTCAAGGAATGAAACCAGAAGATTTATGGTGGTACATGGATTTACGTCGTTATGGTACAGTACCTCATGCTGGTTTTGGATTGGGTTTTGAAAGATTGGTACAGTTTATCACAGGAATGGGAAATATTCGCGATGTGATTCCCTTTCCCCGTACTCCGGAAAATGCCGATTTTTAGCTTCTATAAATGTAGGGTGTGTGATGTCACACACCCTACATACATAATTACTCGTTCAAATCTCCAAAACGTTCTTTATAACGAGCTAAAAGCGCCTCAGCTTCATTTGCACGCTGGGTTTCTTGGCTTAACTTACTTGCTAATTCATCGGGAATTAATAATTTATCTCCTGTATCTTCGCGGTAAAAACCGATTAATTCATCTTCTATAGTTAAACGTAATTTTAATGGTTCGCTGCGGCTATCTGTAATTAGTTGGTAACTTTCTCCTTGCAAACGATAACCGCGTAATTTTTCTTCTATCCATTCACCTTTTGGATCGAAAAGCCAATATTCTTGTACTTCTAATTGTTCGTACAAGGTTTTTTTATATTCTGTATCTTGATTTTGTGTACCCTTAGATGTAATTTCAAAAACCACTGAAGGTACTTTACCTTCTTCCCAGATTTTATAATTGTCTCTACCTCCCGGCTCAACATCAAAAATTACCATCACATCAGGTGCTATTCGTAATTTTGGGAAACCTTGAGCATAATATAAAAATTGATTTGCTAAAACAGTTGTCTGTTGTCCTTGGAGATATTGTCTGAGTACTTCCAGAGTTGTTAATAATGCGTAGAGATGAGTATAAGTTTCCGTCACGGGTTCACCATCAGAACTAGGGTAGAAAATTTCGGACTTTGGGTTAGAAGTAGTGGCTGTCATGTTCGCAGGTTTTGGCTTTTATGTCTATTATGGCGTTGACTGAAGCATTACTTAAGTTGTGCAAAAAAACGTTTCAAATTCACATCCGCCAGAAAATACAATTCCCCGCTCTTATAGCATAAGTCCATTAAAATTGACTGGGAAAATATTGCCAACGAATAAGTAAATGTAGGCATACCTTCGAGAAAATTTATGATAAAAATTAATTAAGCTGAACTTCCACTTTCTCCTTTAATTACCGCAGCAGAAATCAAATGTGCTAATCGTAATGCTTCGGGAACTTTGCCGCAATCGGTTAATTTTTCTAATACTTTAGCAATGATTTCTGGTTGTTCCCCACATACTTGAAATACAAAGGATGAATATTCGTAAATTGTCCCCGCACGTTTTAATAATTCTTGGCGTTTTTCTAAGTTTGGTAAATGATTCATCGCTAGGGTAACTGCATCTAAATCGGGTTGACGACGCATCACAGCAACGCAGGGAAGTTGGAGTTTTTCGGCTAATGTTGGTAAGTCAACAACGTTAAATCCACCGAAACCAATTCCATCGAGTAATACTATATGTAATTGTGGTAAAAACTTACTGTTAATTAATAGTTTGCAAATAGTTTCCGTTGAGTCAAAACCATCTGGTTGTAATTCCCCCCAAACCATTCCTTCAAATCGAGTTCCCGCACAAATAATTCCTGCTAAATTTACCTTTTTTCCTGCACCGCGAATAAATGGAGCATCGTCAAAGCCAATTACACGAATTGTACGGTTGAGTTTGAGGAGAGATTCGAGATTCATGGATTAAGAAAGTTAGGAGTTGTGATAAATTGACTTTTAGAGGATGTTTTGAAAGTCTAATTTAATACTTTACTTGGCGACTATAAGTCACGGCTACACAAACAAAACCCGCCTGCGCGGGTTTTAAATTATTAGTCCACCTTACGGTGGACTTCGTTTCTGTAGTAGCGGTTTAAACCGCCGGATACTTTTAAAACATCCTCTTAGGATTAGTGTACTATCCAGCAAAAAACCAGGAAAACTTGATAGAGGTACAAACAGCTTTTCCACAAGCAGAAGCGGTTGGTAATTTTACAGTTTTCAATATTAAAGGTAATAAATATATAGGACTCATATTTGCTTTTTGAAAAAAACTCAGTATACGTAACATTGTTTATTCTCTGTTGCCTCTTGCCTCTTGCCTGCCCTCACGAGTTTTTCATGAATCAAATCGGATTCCTATAGATTGATTGTTAGTATTAATTATGAAAAACAGGTCATCTATATTAAATATATCTTAACTCACGCAGAATATGACAAAGATAAATGGAAAAATGACCTTTACTATTAATTCAGAAATTTATAGTCAATTACTCTCTAAATATCAACCTAGAATTATTCAGACGGAAGCTGAAAATGATTATTTTTTAGAGGTTGTTGAAGAATTACTAGCGCGTAAAAATCTTACACCAGAAGAAAATACAATTTTAGATTTATTGGTAAAATTGATTGAAGATTTTGAAGATAAACATTATCAATTAAATAAATCTACACCTCGTTCTATAATGCTTCATTTAATGGAAGCACAAGATAAAAATAAGGAAATTTTAATTCCAATTTTTGGTTCTATAGAAAATGTTGATAAGGTTATCAATAGTGATTTAAAAATAACTTGCCAACAGGCTCAAGAATTAGGTAATTTATTTCATGTTGATGCGAGTTTATTTATGGAAGATTAATTAACTTATAATAAAAATACATAATAATAATTAGCGGTGTAATCATGCAATCACTTTTTTGGACAGTAGAAGAAGTCGCTCGCAGAGCTAAAGAGTTTTACGAAAATGGAATTCGCTCCTGTGTTGAGCATGGCGATAATATTGGTAAGATGATTGTAATTGATGCTGAAACTGGAGAGTACGGAATTGATAAAACTGGTATAGAAACAGCAATAAAGTTAAAGCAGAAGAAACCAATGGCTAGATTATTTACTATGCGAATCGGTTATGATGTTGCTGTCAGTTTTGGTGGTGTTCCTATAAATCAAGTCAAAAATCAGCGCGATCGCATTGCTCGTTTATAATTTGAGAAGGCTGATTAACTTAAAATTATAAATAATAGTCAATTAAAAAAAATAACCATGCATCCTATATTAAAAGTTGATATTTCCGAATTAAGTGTATCCGAAAGAATACAACTAGCTGAGGATTTATGGGATAGTATTTTGACTGACAGTAATGTTGATATTCCTTTGAGTGAAAGTCAAAAACAAGAATTAGATAGACGTTTAGAATTGCATCATCAAAATCCACAGCAGGGTTCAACCTGGGAGGAGGTTAAACAGCGTCTGGGTTTTGATAAATCAATTATCAGCTAATTATTAGCCCGGAAGCAGAATTTGATATCCAAGATGCTTTTGAGAGGTTAACAAGTAATTACAAATAATTAGGGATGGGTCAAAGGTTAAAAGTTAATTTATATGTCCTTATTCCCCATCCTCTGATAATTGTGCAAGGAGTATTTAGTTAACTATTACTTAAGTAAATCTGGATTTTAGATGAGTAATTTAAATCTAAAACCCAGAATCTTAAGTATAAAATCAACGGGTTTATGCCATTTGATTTTCGATTGCCCAACGAGCTAATTCGGTGCGGTTGTGGAGGTTGGTTTTACCCAACATATTGGAGACGTGACTTTCAACAGTACGCTGAGAGACGTTTAATTCTTCAGCGATTTCTCGGTTAGCCATACCTCTAGCAACAAATTGCACTACTTTTAGTTCTGTTGGGGTTAATTGGACATCAAAAGGTACTTGGATGCGAGAGCCGTTTTCGCCTCCCTTGGCTTGATGTTCTTTCCAACGAATCGTTTGTTTGAGTGATGATTCCACTTGGGCTACGAGTTCTTCGGGTTCAAAGGGCTTGACCATATATACATCAGCACCTTTATTCAAACCTTTAACTCTGTCTGCGCTTTGTCCCTTTGCAGAAAGGAAGAGAACAGGTATCCAACTGGTGCGTTCTGTTTGTCGAACTTGCTCTACAAAGGTGTAACCGTCCATTTCCGGCATCATCACGTCGCAAATAATCATGTCTGGAATGTCTAACTCTAATATTTCCAGAGCTTCTCGACCATTTTCAGCAGTGACGACTTCGTATCCCCGGAATTCCAAGTAGTCCTTCACCAGCAAGATGAGGTTTGGGTCATCATCTATGAGCAGTAAGCGTTTGTGATCTTTCATGCTGGGTTCTTTCATAGCAGTGGCACTTGTCGCGCTTCGTTCCATCAAGGTCTTGAATAGTTATCCTAATTGGTGGATGATTGAGATGTTGTCCTTTTTTTCCCACTTACCTTGCCCTTTTATTTGTGAAACTCTCAAAGGAGATTGTCCCCTCCATTGAAATTTCGCGATAAATTCAAAAGCCCAGTAAGGATACGTAGAGCAAAAGTATTTATAATGCGCTATTATATATCGCTTTGAAAGATGCGGGCTAAAAACTTCCATTAAATAATAATATTAAAGGACTGCAAGCAGAGTATTGGGCGAACATACCTCTTGCCAAAATAACCCACACCTATTCTAATTTTTTTGCTTTTACTTATCCTACTGGATGCTTCCTTTGCTCGTAAGATTTTATTTCTGACCTTAGGAAGTATAGGGTAAGGAACGAACTTGCAAAGTATCGAATAGCAAACAATTTGTAATTTTAGAGAAGCGTTCGGTGAGGACGCATTCAATTACTTGGAGGATAAAGGAGTAGATCCCAGAAATAAAAGCGGGGTAAGCTACTATTATTGGTCTATAACAACCGCTCCCGCAAGTAGTTAGTTTTGGGTCTATTGATATTGCCGCTAATTATTCCACTTGTACAGAGTCCATTTTGAGCTTAAATAGTCACTTTTTCAAGTATTTCTCAAATTAAAACTAGCTTTTAGAGAGTACAACATTTAGGAATTAAAGCTAAAACTCATATAAATACACGTTGTTGCTTTTTTGACAACCCTACAGTTTCGACACAATTATTAAAGGGTTTGTAGGGTCGGAGGTTAGTCATTTTTAGTACTTGAAGGCTCAAATCAAACACTGCATCATCGCTCATAAAAAGACAAAATTTTACAGTTCTACAACAATTTATTGGCTCTACAAATAATCGCAGACCATATCAAACTATTCTTCCTCTGTTCCATAAAACCCGAAAATAGTCATGAAATTGAGCATTTATACCTAAGTAAACCTACTTTTAACTCAGTTCGGGAACCCGTACTCTCATTAATATTGCCATCACAGCCGTAGTTTCGCTAAATTAGCACTCAGAAGTCGAGAGTGCTAATAAAGGTAAATTAAGTTATGGCAGCAGTTTCTCTAAGCGTTTCTACAGTAAAACCTTTAGGCGATCGCGTTTTCGTAAAAGTGAGCGCCTCGGAAGAAAAGACCGCTGGTGGTCTATACTTGCCCGATACCGCGAAAGAAAAGCCTCAAGTAGGGGAAGTAGTATCAGTAGGCGACGGTAAAATGAAAGATGATGGTGGTCGTCAGTCGATGGATGTAAAGGTCGGAGACAAAGTTCTTTACTCCAAGTATGCTGGCACCGACATTAAGTTGGGTACCGACGAGTACGTGCTGCTTTCTGAGAAGGACATTCTGGCAATTGTTAATTAATTGATCAATTTAGTTGGTGGTTAGTAGTTAGTGGTGAGTTTTTGGCTATAAACAGCTAACAACCAACAAATAACAACAACATTTTTTAAAGAAAGTCAAGCTAAAGGTACAAAACGTAAAACTATGGCTAAGCGAATTATTTACAACGAAAATGCCCGTCGTGCTTTAGAAAAAGGCATGGACATATTGGCTGAGGCTGTGGGTGTAACCCTCGGTCCCAAAGGTCGTAATGTAGTATTAGAGAAGAAATTTGGCGCACCTCAGATTGTGAATGATGGTGTGACCATTGCTAAAGAAATTGAATTAGAAGACCATGTAGAAAACACTGGCGTAGCTTTGATTCGTCAGGCTGCTTCCAAGACAAACGACGCTGCTGGTGATGGAACTACCACGGCGACGGTTTTGGCACACGCCATGGTTAAAGAGGGTTTACGGAACGTTGCAGCAGGCGCTAATGCGATTTCCTTGAAGCGCGGGATTGACAAAGCATCTGCTTTTTTGGTAGGCAAAATAGCCGAACACGCAAAATCTGTAGAAGATTCTAAAGCTATTGCTCAAGTTGGTGCAATTTCGGCTGGTAACGACGAAGAAGTCGGTCAGATGATTGCTCAAGCAATGGACAAGGTGGGTAAAGAAGGTGTGATTTCCTTGGAAGAAGGGAAGTCCATGTTTACCGAGTTGGAAATTACCGAAGGGATGCGTTTTGATAAGGGCTACATCTCTCCTTATTTTGCCACCGATGCCGAGCGCATGGAAGCGAATCTTGATGAGCCTTTCATCTTGCTCACCGACAAGAAAATTGCTTTGGTGCAAGACTTGGTACCCGTTTTAGAACAGGTAGCTCGTAGTGGTAAACCTTTAGTTATTATTGCCGAAGATATTGAGAAAGAAGCTTTGGCTACCTTGGTTGTCAACCGTTTACGCGGAGTACTCAACGTCGCTGCGGTTAAAGCACCTGGATTTGGCGATCGCCGTAAAGCAATGTTGGAAGATATTGCCATCTTAACCGGCGGACAGTTAGTTACTGAAGATGCTGGTTTGAAGTTAGAGGCTACCAAGCTAGATATGCTCGGTAAAGCTCGTCGCATCACGATTACCAAAGACACCACCACCATTGTTGCTGAAGGTAACGAACAAGCGGTTAAGTCTCGCTGCGAGCAAATTCGTCGTCAAATGGACGAAACCGAATCTTCTTATGACAAAGAGAAGTTACAAGAGCGTTTGGCAAAACTATCAGGCGGTGTAGCAGTTGTCAAGGTGGGTGCTGCTACCGAAACCGAAATGAAGGATAAGAAGCTGCGCTTGGAAGACGCTATCAACGCTACCAAAGCTGCTGTAGAAGAAGGTATCGTTCCTGGTGGTGGTACAACATTGGCTCACCTTGCTCCTGTATTGGAAGAATGGGCTACTGCAAACCTCAAAGATGAAGAATTAATTGGGGCGATGATTGTAGCTCGCGCTTTACCCTCACCTTTAATGCGGATTGCTCAAAACGCTGGACAAAACGGTGCGGTAATTTCTGAGCGTGTTAAAGAGAAAGAATTTAACACCGGCTACAACGCGGCAACCAACGAATTCACCGATATGTTCGAGGCTGGAATTGTTGATCCCGCTAAGGTGACACGTTCAGCACTGCAAAACGCAGCTTCCATCGCTGGAATGGTGTTGACAACCGAATGTATCGTTGTTGACAAGCCAGAGCCTAAAGATGCTGCTGGTGCTGGTGCTGGTGCTGGTATGGGTGGTGGAGATTTCGATTACTAAGTTTACTGAAGCTTACTGAAAAGTTAGTTAAATAAACCCCCTATTTATGAAAACAGTCGTCTCTTAGAGGCGGCTGTTTTTTTTCAGTTAACAGTTAGCAGTGAACAGTAATAAATTAGTAATTTTTTTTAAATAATTTGTTGTTTTGTGAAGATGGGGGTTGGATTAGGCAGGCATAGTTTTAAGTGGAATAAACGATGGTTTCTGTTTTTGTAACGATAGAATAAATATGCGTTAATTGTGGTGGAAAACGGTGAAAAACTATAGGATGTGTTGTCGCGGAGCGCAACATTTTCATCAATATAAAGGGCTATGCTCATTTTATTGCCCTTGAGTTCTTAACCTTTTAGCAATTGCTGATTCACCGTGGCTTTGACGTAAATTCTCTACATTTTCCAAGCGTCTTTGCATATCAGCATTAATATCTTCTTGGTTATCCCAGTAATAAGCTAATGCTGAATGAATTTGACTCATCGTTAAATAGGGATACTGAAAATGCAGTTCTTCAGCATTCCAACCATAAGCATAAACGGATGTAATGATTTCAACCACTTTCATCCTAGTTCCAATGATGAAAGGTACATTATTTTCGTCAACTTCGATATATTTATATCCAGTATTTGTTGCTTGAGTCATTTTTATCATCTATTAATATTTTATATAAATTGTACCGGTCAAAACTGATTATTTCAGCTATCATCTTGCTCACTCAAGAACGCAATAACCTCTTCAAAATTAGGAAATGTTGAGAAATTCTCGTTCCCTTTGGTTTCAACCCAATTATTGGTAAAGCTATCAAAATCAGATTGCTGCTTTTTCGATTAAATACCATAGCAATGGGAGCAACACAGGAGAAGCTCACGAAAGCGGAGTGACTAACGCTTTGCGAAAAATAATCTTGTCATCACCTGCTTTATAAAATTCCCGGATTCTCGCTTCCTCTTCGTACCCCTGTTTGCGATAGAATTTCCGTGTTAACTCGAAGTTTGGTAAACCAGAAGTTTCCACCAGTAACAAACGTTCCCCTTTTGAGAATAAGGTTTGTTCAACCTGTCTGAGCATCGCAGTACCATTACCTTTTCCTTGATGCTTGGGGTGAACTGCGATCAAGTACAGGTTCCATGTCCCGTAAGCGTATTGTTCCGGTGCAAAATACGCAACTCCAACTACTCCATCATCCTCACAGACAATCCAGGAGTGTTCTTCGCCAAGACTACCATCGAAGTAACCAGCTAACATATTACCGAGTTCTTCAAGTTCTTCCCCTTCAAACAGAGCAATTGCATCAGTTAAATTCATGATAGCCTCCGTATCACCGGGTTTAGCAGGTCGAATAGTTGCTGTGGTGTCCATAGGTTTTATCCTTGAGTGAATTGCCAGAGAAAGGGTTATGAATTAATCCTAGAACCTGACGCTACGTGATGTGCAAGGGGTAATAATACGAAATTTTTGAAATTATGGCCAAACAAAAACAACGATGCTATTTGAAAAGTAGATATAGATAAAATAAACTACACGACTAGATGAAAAGTGATGAAGTTTTAACAATTATTGCAAAGCATCGAGAGCAATTGCAAAAAATGGGAGTAAAATCTCTAGATTTATTCGGCTCAGTTGCACGGAATGAAGCGCGAGAAGATAGCGATGTCGATTTTTTTGTAGAGTTTAATGGTCATGTCGGATTATTTGATTTTATTAAAGTAAAACTCTATTTAGAAGATATTTTAGGACGTTCTGTAGATATGGGGACTTTAGACACCTTGAGAGAAAATTTAAGAGAACCTATCATTAAGGATGTGATTCGTGCCTTCTAGAGACTGGCGTTTTCGCATAGGGGATATGGTACAAGCTATTATAGCCATTCAAAATCGTGTAGCTAATTTTTCCTTTGCTGATTTTCAAGCTAACGAAACAATCGCAAAAGCTGTTTTTTACGACTTTTTAATTATTGGTGAAGCCCCAATCAATATTCCTCCTGAAGTTCAATTGCGTTATCCTAAAATTCCTTGGCGTGTTATAGCTGATATGAGGAATGTTATGGCTCATAAATACTTTCAAGTTAATCAAAGAATAGTTTGGAATACGATTGAAAATAATCTTCCTGAACTAATGCTGCAACTAGAAGAATTAATCGAAAAGGAAGAATTTTAAGATTTTAATCAAAATCAATTTCGCTAAATCAATCGGAAAAATTTTCATGATGAAAAGAGATTAGGGGTAAGGCTTTAAGTAAGCATAAATATTCTGTTACACAACGATAATTATTTGTGCCTAATTATTTAGCAGATATTTTTAATAAATTGAAACCTTTTGTGACAAAATTTTTATTCCCTGCCAAAAATCTTCAAAAAAAAGGTGTTTTATCCGACTTTATAATTATTCACCAAGCTGTAATAATTACTCATAGCAAATCAATAATCAATACAAATAAATGACTCAATCTGCAACCGATTTACCGCTGCAAGTTGTTTTGATGCAAATGGCTACTAGTAATTGGGTATCGCAGTCGCTGTATGCAGCAGCGAAACTGGGAATAGCTGATTTACTCAAGGATAAAGAAAAAAGTTACAAGGAGTTAGCTCAAACAACCCAAACTGATGCGCGATCGCTATATCGTCTTTTACGAGCATTAGCTGGTATGGGAGTGTTTGCCGAAACTGAGTCGGGTTGTTTTACACTGACACCTCTGGCTAATTATCTCCGCAGCGATATCTCAGATTCTCTCAGAGCGATGGTGATTTTGAACGGTGACGAACACTATCGTTCTTGGGGTAACGTGATGTATAGTTTGCAGACTGGGGAAAGTGCTTTTGAACATTTATATGGGATGAATGTATTTGAGTATTACGAGCAAAATCCCCAGCCCGCAGAAATTTTTGATCGAGCAATGACTAGTTATTCGGTTGTTGAAAATGCAGGAGTAATTTCAGATTATGATTTTACTGGGATAAAAACTTTAGTAGATGTTGCTGGCGGCAGGGGAAAGTTACTAACTGATATCCTCAAAAATTATCCTGATATGAAAGGAGTTTTATTTGATTTACCAGCAGTGATTGCTGGAGCTAAATCGTCAATATCAGATGAATTTAAACAGCGTTGTGAACTTGTGGATGGTGATTTTTTCCATTCTGTACCTGCTGGAGGTGATGCTTATATTCTCAAACATATTATTCACGATTGGGGTGATGACCAAGCGATCGCCATTCTCAAAAGCTGTCATCAAGCCATGTCAAAAGATAGTAAGTTATTGATTATAGAGCAAGTAATTCCACCAGGTAATCAACCTTTCTTTGGCAAATTATTTGACCTTCATATGTTGGTAATGTGTCCGGGAGGATGCGAACGTACTGAAGATGAATATCGCATTTTGTTTGAAAAAGCAGGATTTAAGTTAGTCAGAATTGTTCCGACTAAATCTCTGATGAGTGTAATTGAAGGTGTACCTTTATAAAGGATTTTTATCAATTGAAAATAAGAAAATTGAAGCGGGTATTTTACCTGCTTTTTTTATTTACTGTAGGAATATATATATAGGAGTTCTAATTGAATATTGAACAAAACTCAGTACAACTTCTACTCCCTAACCCCAACAGATAAATAAGGCTTCGCCAGGCTTGCGCCAACAAAAATCAAACAGGATTCCTATAGTAGGATTTAATAAATTAAATTAAATTAAGAACCCTCCTCTAATTGACGTTTGAGTTGAGCTACTTCTTTTTCGACTTTAGCTAATCTTTCCACTATATCAAAACGTTCAAACTGGCAGCAGATTGATGATAACCATAAAACTGATTGAACTTTTCTCTTTGGTCTACTGTCAGCTTGGCTACTTCTACAACCAAATTTCTAATATCTTCTTTCAAACTGGTGATATCTTCTCGATTGCTTCTAATTAATTGTGCATTTTCTTTAATATACTGTGCATTTTCTTGAATCTGAATCTCTAACCTGGCTATATTGTCTGTATTTCTAATTTGACTTTCTTGTATTTGTCTTTGAACACCTAACATCTGTTCTATGGTGTTTTGAATTTATTGTGGTGTCATAGTTTATTGAAATAACGGTTATATTTAATGATATCAAATTTAAAAATTATTAGCTAAGTGATACTTGATTTGTGCTATTTTAAACATTTTACTGTATGTTAAATATATGAAATTTTCTCTTCAACTGAGTCAAAAACAATGAACGAAAATAATCATGACACTCCTCTTTATAACCTCAATCCTTTAACTCGGTTCTCGGATAAAGCGGAAAACTATACAAAATACCGTCCTGTTTATCCAGATGCAGTAATTGATCAAATCCTGGAAAATTTCACTTTACCAATCACAGCAGCGGATATTGGTGCTGGTACAGGAATTTCTGCACGTCAGTTAGCTTCGAGAGGTGTGAATGTGATTGCGATTGAGCCAAATGCAGCAATGAGAAATGCTGCTTCCAATCATCAAGGTATTGAGTGGAAAAATGGAACAGCAGAAAATACTAATTTACCAGAGGCATCGGTTGATTTAATAACTTGTTTTCAAGCTTTTCATTGGTTTAAACCAGAACCTACATTATTAGAATTTCGTCGTATTCTTAAATCAAAAGGAAGATTAGCGATTGTTTTTCAAGATTTAAATCGTGATGATGAATTTACACAAATTTATGGTGAATTGACTAGTAAAGCTGCAAATAATCGTCCACCAACGGATTTTAGTTCTAAAATTGAACCTTTGCGAAAAAGTAGGGATTTTCAATATATTGATTGCTATCAATTTCGTGACAAACAGCAATTACATTTATCTAGTTTAATTGGTTTAGTTAAAAGTATTTCGTTTATTTCTTCGGAAGAAAGAGTACAAAAGCAGCTTATTAATGATTTAGAAACTTTGCATCAGCGGTTTTGTAATTCAGATGGTTTTGTTTATCTTGTTTATTGTAATAGCGTGCATTTGGCAAATATTAGTTGAATTATCAAACATTTTAAACTTATACCTGGGATAACTAAAACTATTGAGACGTAGCAATACGCCCCGTCTCTACATTAATATTCATGTTTTAAACTATATATAATTAAAATTTGATATTTAATCCTTCAAATGAGTGAAACTAACAACGAAATAACGCCATTACATACACTCAATCCCTTACATAGATTTTCCGATAGGGTGGAAGATTATGTAAAATATCGTCCCAGCTATCCAGAAGCAGCAATTGATAAAATCCTCGAAAATTTCACGTTACCGATCGCAGTAGCAGATGTTGGTGCTGGTACAGGAATTTCTGCGCGTCAGTTAGCTTCGAGGGGCGTGAATGTAATTGCTATTGAACCAAATGCAGCGATGAGAAATGCGGCTGAAAGTAATCAAAATGTTGAGTGGAAAAATGGAACTGCGGAAGCAACTAATTTACCAGATGCATCAGTTGATTTAATCACTTGTTTTCAAGCATTTCACTGGTTTACTCCCGAACCAACTTTAGCGGAATTTCGTCGTATTTTAAAACCGTCGGGAAGATTAGCAGTAGTTTGGAACAATCGAGATAAAAATGATGAATTTACAGCAGAATATAGCCGAATTATTCGCGCAGTATCGAACAATCATCCCGCAGAATCGCGAATGAAATCGGTGGAACCTTTGTTAGAAACTCCTTACTTTAATAACATCCAGGAATATAATTTTGTTTTTCAACAAGAATTAGATAAAAATGGACTTATCGGACGTGCTAAGAGTTCTTCTTATGTTCCTAATCAAGGAGAAGTTTACGAACAAGTTGTTGATGATTTAGAGCATTTATATCAGCGATTTAAGAATCAACAAGGTTTTGTTTATATGAGTTACTCTACCAGTGTGCATCTTGGAGAAGCGAATTAAGATTTTAATAAGACTTACGCGATTGTCAGAAGACTAGACAAAACAAAATCGATTTAGTCAATAGTATGAATCCACAATGGTGTGATTTATATGACGGTTTATTATAAATAAACGCAAAAAAAATTAACTGTCATTGCGAGGAACGTTCGCGGAGCGTCTCGAAGAGAAGCAATCCCAACATCTTGATCGTCAACAAGTAATTGCGATTGCTTCATTTCGCTTTGCTCCACTCGCAATGACAAAACGATTCCCTCTTTCTTCTTCTTAATTGATTATGCCAAAACCGCAATATGAATATTACTGCATCAATACCCCGACAAAATTAGTTAAAGAAGTATTCGGAGATATTAAGGTTTATACGCAAGATGCTAAATCACTGCTCACAAAAGCCAGTGGTTTTATTAATGCATATGACTTTACTTTAAATCCTTACCGGGGTTGTCAATATGGCTGTAGTTATTGTTATGCTGCGGCTTTTAGCCCTAATACCCAGATGCGTGAAGACTGGGGCAAATGGGTGATTATCAAGCAAAATGCAGCGGAAATTTTAGAAAAGGAGTTAGAAAGATGGTGTAACAAAAATCTCGATAAACCTCCTCGAATCTATATGAGTAGCGTTACAGATCCCTATCAACCAATCGAATCAAAATATGAATTAACTCGTTCTTTATTAGATGTAATGTATCCCTACCGTCCAATATTAGTAATTCAAACTCGTAGCCCAATTATTACTAGAGATATTGATATTTTACAACGATTTAAGTACCTGCGAGTTAATATGAGTATTCCCACTGGTAGCGAATCTGTAAGACGAGATTTTGAACCGCGATCGCCAAGTGTTAAGGCTCGTATAAATGCAATTACAAAAGTTAAACAAAGCATTGATTCCAACAAAGGCTTTATTCCCAAGGTTTCGATTACAATTACACCGCTACTTCCGACTTTAGAGAAAGACGAAGCAGCTTTTATTGAAAAATTAAAAATAGCAGATAGAGTTGTAATTCAGGATTTTCACCCTAGTCAAAATCGTTCGCTGGTTGCTACAACTCGCGAAGCAGTAGCAGAAGTTAAGCAGAAATACGCTTGGTGGTATGACGCTGAAAAATTAAGCTATATAAGATTCAAAGAAAAATTAATATCTCACCTTCCAGATGTAGAAATAAGGGAAGGAAAAGACGGTTTTGGCTATGACTAATCTTATCTCTAATTGGTGGCGTTCTTTTCAGTTTAAATTAGCTTTGCAACAGGGTAACAAGCCACAAGCAATAAAGTTATTGCGAGTGATTGAGAAATCTGGTGTAAAATTATCTTGGTTGGAAAGACTATTTAGAGATAATTTACACCTTGAAGATTCTGCAAAACAATATAAACAAGAAGCTGCAATTTTAGGTGAAAAACTCAACACAGCATTACAGGAATTAGAACAAAAACCGAATTTATCAGTAGCTGTTAAAAATCGAACTAATCTTACATTAACTCCAGAGCAAGAATTTATTAATTTTATTTATAATACATTTAATTTGATTCAACATGATAAAAATAAATTACAATGTACTGGTATATATGAGAAAATCTTTGATAATTTTGAAGCTCAATTAGTTGAGTATCTCAAAAGTGAATTTAGTAGAATTCCGGATAAACAATTAGTAGCTAAACTCGAAGATGCTTTAGAAGATATTAATAGTTTAAAGTGCGGGAAAGACCCAGATTATAGTTTTAGTTTGACTCCCCACGTTTATTACATGAAGTATTTTTTAGAAAATGTATATTGCGTTTATTTAGCTTGGTTTATAATTTACGAATCGGGACTATTACCAACTAATATTAACATTCTTGATATCGCAGCAGGACCAGGAACAGTTGCTTATGGGTTAGCTTTATTTTTGCAAAGTACCAGCGGCTTTTTTAAGATTCCACAGATGCATATATCTTACTACTCCTTAGAAAAGCAAGATGCATTTCAATTTCGGGGTTTGCAATTTTGGAGAAAATATATAGAATCGCGCAAAAGTCCTGTTAATGCTTTCTTTCGCTTCGTAACTTCAGATATATTTGACTGGGATAAGCAATCAAGTAATATACCAACAGATTTTTTTGATTTCGTTGTAATTTCTCATTGCTTCTTCAACGATTCTGCAATGAGAATTGAAGCAAAAAATATTTATTCTCAGATAATTAATAATAGTTTAAAAGATAATGGTCATGCAGTTTTCATTATCCAGGATAAAAAGTTATATAAATATTTCGATATTTTTCATATTGAAGAACACGAGCAAGAAAAGAAATTAGTCAATCAATTTGTGGCAGAATTAGGATTAGAGTTAGTATTGTATAAATATTTAACCTCAACAGGAATAAGAGGTTCCCTTAAAGGTACAGAATTTTCTAGATTTGCGAGAGAAAAATTACCAAAACAACTCCATATAAGTCCAATACTTCAAAAATATTTGAATCAGAAGTACCAGTCAAACTATACATTAGATGATTATATAATTTTAGCGAAAAAAGTTTAGTATATTTTCTTCCCGAAAGATGACTGATTTAAAAAACCGCAGAGAGCGCAGAGAGCGCAGAAGGAAAAGGTAAAAATAGATAAATAATCTTAAAGAGGGATAGGAGTATATATTTTCTTATTGCTTCTTTCTATTGTTACCTATTCTCTATTCCCACTTAAATAATTACGGGAAATACATATTTATGCTTTGATAGAATAAATATCGAATTTGGCGACGGGAATGCAACAACCCTGCCGAGAAGCAGAATCGTTTAAAAGCTGGCATGGAAAACTTAACTTAGTTTATAGCCATAGCCAAAATAAAACAACATTAATTCAAAGTCAAAATCAAGCACCGTTAAAAGTACAGCGTCCATTTTATCCCGAAGGACAATCAGTTTGTCATAGCGTAATTTTACATACCGCTGGGGGAATTGTCGGTGGCGATCGCCTTTCCTGTAACTTCCACCTGCAACCTCAAGCCAAAGCATTAATTACAACAGCCGCAGCGAATAAAATTTATCGTAGTAACGGTTTACAAGCCAGACAAAATGTAGACATCAAAATTGATAATCATGCTTGTTTAGAATGGCTTCCCCAAGAAACAATTGTTTTTAACGGTGCAAATTATCGACAAGATATACACATAGAATTAACTGCTGATGCAAGCTTTATAGGTTGGGAAATTACTAGATTTGGACGCACCGCCAGAAAAGAGAAATTTGTAGAAGGAGAATGGCGATCGCACTTTGAAATCTGGCAAAATAATCAACCATTGTGGATTGATAGACAATATTTACCGGGTAGGGAAGAAATTTTTCATAGTGCCAACGGTTTAGCAGGAAAACCAATTGTAGGAACTTTAGTCTACGTTGGACAAACCGTTTCCCCAGAAATAGTTGAACAAGCACGCACTTTGTCCCCATCCTCTTCCCACGGTGTGACTCGTTTAGAAAATGGACTTTTGTGTCGATACCGTGGTGATTCGACAACCGAGGTGAGAAACTGGTTTATTAGTGTTTGGCAGCTATTGCGGATATCTTTTTTAAATTGTAGTAGTTGCTTGCCAAGAGTTTGGATGCTTTGAATAACTAGATGGAATTAAAATATGCAATTAACACCGCAAGAAAAGGACAAATTACTAATTTTCACCGCAGCATTATTAGCAGAAAGACGCAAAGCAAGAGGTGTAAAATTAAATTATCCCGAATCTATCGCTTTTATTACTGCTGCAATTTTAGAAGGAGCTAGAGATGGACAAACCGTAGCTGAATTAATGAGTTTTGGAACAACTTTATTAACGCGAGATGATGTCATGGAAGGTATCGCGGAAATGATACCAGAAGTACAGGTAGAAGCAACATTTCCCGACGGAACAAAGTTAGTTACAGTACATAACCCAATTCAATGAGTTTTAGATTTTATAATTATGGATTATTATACTGAATAACAATTAGAAAGCGAATATTTTGTTCATTACCAATTACCAATTACCAATTACCATTTTTATGATAATTCCAGGTGAAATAATTACCCCAGAAGGCGAAATCGAGTTAAACGTAGGTCGTTCAACCGTACAATTAAAAGTAGCAAATACAGGAGATAGACCTATACAAATAGGTTCTCATTTTCACTTTTACGAAGTCAACCCCGCATTAAACTTTGATAGAGAAACCACACGAGGAATGCGTCTTGATATTCCCGCAGGAACAGCCGTTCGATTTGAACCAGGAGACGAAAAAGAAATTACACTAGTACCCCTCGCTGGTAGTCGTCAAGTTTACGGATTCAACGCTAAAATAAACGGAAAATTGTAAAAAGACATAATTCTCTACATTCTTTTCCCTCTGCGCTCTCTGCCTTGAAAAGTTGTTCATGGGGGAAACCCCCAAGACCACACTTTTCGCTGCGTCTCAGCGGTTAATTAATTATTAAAACCATGACTAACAACGAAAAACCAAACCTACTTTTAAAAGCAGAAACAATCAAACAACTTCCTCAACAAAAATTTTCCCATCCATTTAATCCAAACTCAGAAATTAGCGGAGTATCTTTAAGCGAAGCAATAGGTTTACAAAGAATTGGATTTCACTTAGCCAAAATACCTCCCGGAAAAGAATCATTCATCTATCATTCTCACGAATTTGAAGAAGAATTTATTTACATCCTTTCTGGAAAAGGTATAGCAGAAATAGACAATCAAGAATTCGAGGTAGGAGAAGGTGACTTTATGGGTTTTCCTACCCCTTCAGTCGCACATCACCTACTAAATCCCTTTGAACAAGACTTAATTTATATCATGGGTGGGGAAAGACGCGAGTATGAAATTGCAGACTTTCCCAATTTGCAAAAACGAATGTTTCGTAATGGTAAGCAAATACAAATAGCCGATTATGATAACCTCAAACCATTGATCTGAAACTTCTTTCTCTCCACTTACAGCTTCACACCTTTTGCGCTCAACTTTCCCTCTGGGCAGGTTTTGAGAATAATCCAAAACTTCTATTCTTCTACCACTTCAACTAACTCTTCAATCATTACATCAAACACGCGAGCTAGCTTTTGAATGGCAGTATAATCAACGCTTCCCATTCCTGGAGAGCGAGCATAAGCTCTAACCGTACTATAAACTAGCCCAGAACGTTCAGAAACGTCTTTTAATGTCCAACCCTTCTCGTTGGCAAATTCTCTAATTCTTAATCTTACAAGCCCCATTATATGCTTGACAAATGATACATTATTGTCATTTAATAATTGTAGTTCAAAAAACGATTGCCTTCTAGCATACTAAACTATTAGGCAACCGCATACAATTTCACACTCCCGTAATTCTGAATGTATCTACTAACAGAATGCATTCAATGTCTACGGCGTGCATCTACTAATTAAATGCATCTACTATGTTATCATCATTCAAACCAAGAAGACTCGTTATCCGGGAATCAAAAATTTATTACAAATCTTCAGAAATTCATCCTTTAACTAGATTTGTTACCGAAGAAGCAGTTTGTTTAAAGTTTAATATCAAATTTGAAGATATTTATGTAGTCGAATGTTGGCGTTATATCGTCTACGTCCATGCCAAAGGTGTAAGCAAATTTGTCAGTTACGCCGATTTTCCACCAGTTATAGGAGTAGCGCCACCTACAGCTTCAGAAATGGTTAAATGGCGCAGACGGTGGTTAAAGCAACATAATTTTACCAATAGGAAGCAAGCACCTAAATGGTGGGCGCAATTCTTTGTAATTCAATTTAACCAAAGTATCTGTGAGAGATTTTTGTACAGTTGGGGCAAATTAATCAATTTAATTAAATTTGCCTTTAATGAAGAAATATTACAGGAACTGCGAAATAGCTATCGTCAGAATAAGGAATTGTTAGTGGTTAGTGGTTAGTTGATATTTATTAAATCCTTCAACTATCAATTCCTAACTTTTATCAAGCATTAGCTGATTCTAAAAGTTGTTTCCTGGCTCTTTCGGCTCGTGCTTCAGCAGAAGACATGACTTCTTCGATATTTTCGAGTATTTCACCGGGAAAATTTTCTAGTACTCTGGTAGAAACTGCGATTCGACCTTTTCCTTCGTCGATGTCAATAATCAGAGCTTTAATAGTTTGGTCAATTTGAAATACCTGTTCTAGATTTTCAATAAACTTCTGAGTCACCTGCTTAATATGGAGTAGAGCGCTGACACCATTGATATCAATAAATACCCCAAATGGTTTGATACCAGTTATTTTTCCTTCTATTAGCTGACCTATTTCTAATAAACTGAAACTAGCAGAACTTTTCGCCAAACGTTGGGAAAGTACAAGTTTATTAATATTGCGATTAATTTCCAAAAAGCTGACGGTGAGTTTTTGACCTCTAAGTGCTTCCAAATTGTTGCGCTCAAGCAAGTGAGAACGAGGAATAAAACCGCGCAAACCAAGAATATTAACTGTAACACCACCTTTGTTGGCATTGATTACTTCCACATCTACACTCTTGGAATTTTCTTGCATTTGTGCCAATCTGTCCCAAATTTGCCTAATTTCTAACTGACGACGAGAAAGGGTTACTTGACCTTCGGCATCTTGCTCTTGGATAATTAAAAACTCTAGTTCCTCATGAAGTGGTAGAACCGATGATAAATCTATTACCTCTCTCAAAGCCGCTTCATGACGGGGAATAAAGGCTGAGGACTTACCGCCAATATCGACATAAGCTCCCATAGGATCAATTTGGAACACTTTCCCTTTAACTAACTGTCCTTTTTGGAACTGATAATCATGTTTTTCTAAAGCCTTAGCAAAATCGTCCATTGTGAAAGACGTATCGGCTTTTTGAGAGATATTTGCTTCGTTCTCCATAACACATTCAAGATGAATTAAGATGTAGATTGTCCTTCTATAAGGACAGTTTATTATTCATTAATCATTAATTAATAATCATAATCAATCTTTTTCTAGATGAAAAATTTTAGCGATTTAGAAACAGTTGATTATTCGATTGCAACTAATGGTAACTCTTACACCATATCCTACAAATCCCGTTCCTATCGCTAAAGTTGCCCAAATAATTGTTTAACTTGTTCCCAAGCATCAGCAGCAGCTTGAGGATTATAGCTGGCACGACTATCGCAAAAAAAACCGTGATTGGCATTATTGTAACGAAAGACACGTCCGGGTACTTGATATTTTTCTAACTCTGCTTCAATTTGATTTACTTGTTCTACAGGGATACTAGAGTCTTCCATGCCAAAAAAGGCGTAAAGCGTACCTTTGATTTTTGAAGTAACATTTATAGTAGGTGCGCCGCCACCGGGAGTACTAGTGGTTACACGTGCGCCATAAAATGAAGCGGTAGCTTTTATATCAAGTAAACTGGCGGCGAGATATGCCACATGACCGCCAAAGCAAAAACCAATGCAACCGAAAGTATCTTTTTTGACTTCGTCTAGGGTTTTGAGATAATCAATGGTCGATTGAATATCGCTTAACAATTCATCCGCTTTGGTTTGTCCCCAAGCGTAATTTCTACCGACTTCTATATCTTCAGGGGTATAGCCGGTGGCAAAACCGGGTGCTTGACGTTGAAATAACCCAGGTGCAATTGCCACATATCCTTCCTTGGCAATACGTTGGGTAACTTGCTGAATATGGGCATTAACTCCAAAAATTTCCTGCAATACCACAATTCCCGGATAACTACCCTGTGCTTGAGGCTTTGCCAAATAAGCATCTATTTGTACTGAATCTGCTGCTATATTCACAGTTGTAGTATCGATTGCACGAATAGTCATAATAGTTTTTACCAGTATGGTGTGATTATTAGGTATAGTTATGCCAGGAATAAGAGCTTGAATCTCATCAAATTATTAACTAGTAATAACCTTCCCCCATGAGAAATTTATCCTGTTCAAATTCGATGTATAAATAAATTGTTTAACTCAATAGCGATTAGCACCGCTTTTTAAAGTTCCCTTTGAAGCTAATAGCACCCAGAAAACCGAAGGTGATGATTCAATTCCGCATTCAGCCAGATAGTGAAATTCCCGCATCGACTCAGCTGTTCAATCAAATTCGATTTGCGATCGCCTCAAGGCAATATCCACCAGGTTATAAATTGCCTTCAACTAGAGCCTTAGCAATGCAAACCGGGTTGCATCGCAATACTATTAGTAAAGTTTACCGTCAATTGGAGGAAGATGGACTTGTAGAAAGTCTGGCTGGTTCAGGAATTTACGTCCGCGCTCAAGGGCATGAGGGCGGTAGTAAGTTACAATCGCCGATTTTCAAACAACATCCTCAAGCATACAAAATTGTTCAGAAGGCTCTTGATGAACTACTTTCTCAAGGTTGTTCCCTCAATCAAGCCCGCGAGATATTTCTGGCTGAAATTGATTGGCGGTTGCGTTGTAGTGCGCGGGTGCTAGTAGCGGTACCGAATCAAGATATCGGTGCTGGTGAATTAATTGTTCAAGAATTAGAACAAGCGCTACAAATACCAGTACAGTTAGTTGCTACCGAAGAGCTATCTGCCGTGTTGGATAAAACAAGCTCAGCAACGGTTGTTACAAGTCGATATTTCATCGGCGAAGTAGAAGCAATTGCAGCACCTAGAGCAGTACGTGTAATCCCCCTTGATATCCACGATTATGCCAAGGAATTCAATATTGTTAAAAATCTATCAAAAGACAGTTGTATTGGTATCGTCAGTCTTAGTTCGGGAATTCTCCGAGCCACAGAAGTGATTCTCCACGGTTTGCGGGGAGACGAAATATTGGTGATGACTTCCCAGCCAAAAGATAGTTATAAGTTAGGAGCAATAGTTAAACGGGCGCAAATAGTTTTTTGTACTGATGAAACGAGTTATTCCGGGGTACAAAATGCTATGCAAATAGCCATGGAAGATATCATTCGTCCACCCAAACTGGTTTACTGTGAAAATTATATCGGTGGTAAATCGATTAATTTACTCAAGAGAGAATTAGGTTTGGATTAGTAAAGGTAATAGGTAATAGGTAATAGGTAATAGGCAACTGTCAACTATCAACTAACCACCATCCACTATCAACTATCAACTATCCACTATCAACTATCAACCACCAACTATCAACTATCAACTGTTTTGACAAACTTGGTGAGTGCATCCAAGTAAATACTTGGATCTTCTAACATCGGGAAATGAGCCGTATTAGGAATCATTACATACTCAACTTGCTGGCTCATTGCTGCGGCTTTTCTTCCCATTTCGGCTGGAATAATCTGATCGTATTGCCCAGATATCAATAAAGTTGGTACTTGGAGTTTGGCAAATTCTTGTGGCATTAACTCAGACTGAGCTTTACTGACAGAAGTATAAATTGTATTTAAAGCCGCATCGTAATCCGCAATGAGAAAGTCTTGCAAAAAAGCTTGACGTTCGGCTGCTTTAATAGAACGATACAGAAATCGTGCCATAAATATTCTGTCAACCAATGGAATTTTTCCTAACCATTGGGGACGAAATTTGACAACGTAGCCACCAAATTTATGAAAAGCCTCAAAAGCTTGTTTGTCATACTCGAAAATACCACTACAAGTCAAAATTGCTTTTTCTACACGTTGTTGATAGCGGTTAATAAACAAAGTCGCAATTGATGCTCCCATAGAATGAGCGTTAATATACACGCGCTGCAACTGCAATTCCGACAGCAATACAGCTAAATCCTCGACGTATTCTTCTAGCTCGTAGGTTAATTCTATTACTTCTCCTGCTTCTGCTTGAAGAGGCTGCGAATCAACAAGAATCGGTTTGCCACGGGAACGTCCAAATCCCCGCATATCGTAAAGCAAACAATCGAATTGCTCGGATAAAACTTCAGCGGTACTCTGCCAATACCGAGCGCTACCAGCCCAACCGTGAATAAACACCATTACTGGTTTCTCTAAACCATCAGATGTTTGTTTAATCCACTCGTAGTAATGTTCTACGCCACGAACTTTAATATAAGCCATCTATCAAAAGCTAAATGTCAAAAATAAAAAATTAGAAGTTAAGAATTAATTCCTAACTTCTAATTTCTAACTCCTAACTCTATTTAAGCTGATTCAGGCTTCGGTAGGGAAGAGGGATGAACTAACAGTTCCGCAGTCGAACGTTTTTCTACCATTTCCCGCGTTACTGTACAAACTCCTACGTCCTTTCTCGAAGGTAATTCGTACATTATATCCAGCATCAGTTCTTCTACAATGCCTCGCAAAGCTCTAGCACCAGTCTTACGACGATAAGCTTCTTGAGCAATGGCTTTCAGAGCATCCGTATTAAACTCTAACTGGACGTTATCCATATTCAACAGTTTTTGATACTGCTTAACCAGAGCGCTGCGCGGTTTGGTTAATATTGCCATCAGCGCTTCTTCATCAAGTGGATCTACTACCGCTACCATTGGTACCCGTCCAATAAATTCCGGTATCATGCCGAACTTAACTAGGTCTCCCGGTTCCAGTTGACGCACTGTATGTGCCGCTCGCTTTTCTTTTGATAGTCCTTCTCCTGGCTGCAAAAAGCCGATTGACTTTTTACCCGTTCTCTGCTCTACTACCTTTTCCAAACCTACGAAAGCACCACCACAAACGAATAGAATATTGCTGGTATCAATTTGGATGCAGTCCTGATAAGGGTGCTTGCGTCCTCCCTGGGGTGGTACGTTGGCAACGGTTCCTTCGAGCATTTTCAGCAAAGCTTGCTGTACGCCTTCACCAGAAACATCCCTTGTGATTGAGGGATTCTCGCTCTTGCGAGCTATTTTGTCAATTTCATCGATGTAAATAATTCCTCGTTGGGCTTCTTCGACATCTAAATCGGCAACCTGTAACAGCCGCAATAAAATATTTTCTACATCTTCTCCCACATAACCGGCTTCGGTTAGAGTAGTCGCGTCGGCGACAGCGAAAGGTACATCAAGAATTTTTGCTAGGGTTTGTGCCAGCAAAGTCTTTCCGCAACCTGTAGGACCAATTAACAAAATATTTGATTTTTGAAGTTCTACTGCATCCTCATGGTCATCTTTGCCGCCCTCTTTAGACCCACCAACCAGCGACAATCTTTTATAGTGATTGTATACTGCAACTGAAAGCACTTTCTTGGCTTCTTCTTGACCAATAACGTGTTCGTCTAAATAGTTCTTAATCTCTCGTGGTTTGGGTATTTGGTTCAACGAGAGACTGGCTGTCCGGGTACGGCGTTTTTGAGGCGGTTCTGACCGTGGTGCTGGCTGCGAAGCCGCTGCTGCACCATTGGTATCGAGCAATTCCTCATCTAATATTTCGTTACACAGGTCAACGCACTCATCGCAAATGTAGACTCCCGGTCCGGCGATTAGCTTACGTACCTGCTCTTGAGATTTGCCACAAAATGAACATTTTAAATGGGAGTCGTACTTACCTGTCATACCAGCCTCTTATTTCACACTAGTGACGTTTTCCCCTGCTGTGGGAAGATTTTGTCTAGAGATAACCTGGTCGATTAACCCGTAGTTTTTAGCTTCCTGTGCCGACATGAAAAAATCTCGTTCGGTATCAGCGTTTATTTTCTCTAATGGTTGACCAGTATGAGATGCTAACAGTTCGTTTAGCTTAGACTTATGATAAAGAATTTCTTTAGCTTGGATTTCGATATCCACAGCTTGTCCCTGAGCGCCGCCTAACGGTTGATGAATCATGATTCGCGAGTCCGCAAGAGACATCCGCTTACCGGGGGTTCCTGCTGCTAGTAAAAAAGCACCCATGCTAGCAGCTAGTCCAAAACATATAGTTACTACATCTGGACGTATTTGTTGAATTGTATCATAAATTGCCATACCTGCCGTAACTGAGCCGCCAGGAGAATTGATGTAGATTTGAATATCTTTTTCTGAATCATCGGCATCTAGAAACAGTAATTGGGCAACAATC
Source organism: Plectonema cf. radiosum LEGE 06105 (assembly GCF_015207665.1). Classification (GTDB taxonomy): domain Bacteria; phylum Cyanobacteriota; class Cyanobacteriia; order Cyanobacteriales; family Nostocaceae; genus Rivularia; species Rivularia radiosa_A. The sequence continues at coordinate 12,313 of NZ_JADEWL010000054.1, read as the reverse complement.
GAGTTTGCAACCGCATCATCGACAGGAGTTCCTAAAAAAACAATCCGTTCTCTGAGTAAGCGCGAGTAGATGTCAAAAGCCCGCTCTCCCATGCCTGATTGTTCTACCACTGTCGGCAGCATTGAAGTAACATTCGCGCTTTGCGAATAAATAGAAAATTGACTCAAACTACTAATGGGATAATTTTCCGACTGCGATACAACCATAAAGAAATTAATGAAAATTTTGACAACAGTAAGTATAAGAGAGCAATTGCTGCTCGTTTATAATCAGAACCGAATTTCTATAAGACAGTATGTATTAACCATTATGCCTTATATAAATCAAGAGCGTGTGGATATGATCAATTTGTCACAAGATTACAAAACAAATTCGATGTCAGGTTTAAAGTTTCTTAAAATTAATTCCGACTTTTTATTGAGACAGCGCTCAGCTATCAGCTATTGATTTCACACTCATAAAATCCCATTACCTCAAGCTGAGTGCCATAAACTTTGATTATTCTTGTACCGTAGCCGGGGTAGTTTGTTCCTCGGTTGAAGAATCATTTTCGTTTTCTTGTTGTTGTGGCTCTATGGTTTCCTCTGGAGCGACGGTTTCTTGAGGATTCAAAGAACCTTCGGGTACAAGTTCAATCGAAGAACGTTCTAGAAGCCAGTCGATGATTTTCTCAGTTAATAATTCGTTTTCGACTACGGATTGTACTCTATCTGGATCAACATCCTGCTCAGCATATTGTTCCATGACTTCTTGTTTTCTAGCTTCTATTTCCTCTTCACTGGCTTTAATCGATTCGCGATCGCCAATTTCGCGTAAAGCAAGAGTTCTTTTGATCCGATCGATTGCTTCGGGACGGGAACGTTCGCGCAGTTGGGGAATAGTATCTTGGTTAAACAATTTCTTAATATCCAAACCTTGCTGCGAAAGACGCATTGCAGTTTGGGTAATCATCGCATCGACTTCCTGCTGAATCATTGTTTCGGGTAAGTCAAATGTTACGTGTTTAACTAATTCATTCAACAAAGCTTCTTGTTTTTTTGCCTTAGCATTATCTTCTACTTCTTTTTTAAAACGCTCTTCTAAGGAATTGCGTAACTCTTCTAAAGTCTCAAATTCGCTGATTTCCTGAGCAAAATCATCATTGATTTCAGGTAGTTCTTTTTCCTTAAGCTCTTTGAGTGTTACCGTAAACAAGGCAGCTTTTCCTGCTAATTCTTCGTTAGCATAAGGATCGGGAAACTGAGCTAAAATTTCTTTAGTTTCTCCAGGATTCATCCCTACTATTCCTGCGATGAAGCCAGGAATAAATTTATCTTCCTCTAAGTCAACTTGAAAGTCAGTAGCTTCCGCACCCGGAATTGCTTCGAGTTCTTCGGATGGCTTTTCTTCACCTTCTGTGGCAGCCAAAAAGCCTTTAAAATCGATAATCGAAGTATCTCCCAACTGTGCCGGACGACCTTCCACAGGAATCAAAGTTGCCATTGAAACACGTTCCCCATCCAACACTTGATCAACTTGTTGTGGGTCGTACTTAACTTCCTCAGCTTTGAACTGTAAACCAGAATACTCACCCAAATTAACCTGGGGTGGTACATCTACCGCAGCCGAAAAAGTCAGAGGCTGTCCTGGCTCATAATTATTGATTAATTCTTCAAAGGAAGAGCGTAATTCCGGCTGACCGATAGCTTCAATACTTTCTTGTTTTATCGCTTCTTCAATACCATTTTGAATCAATTCTTCCAATGCCGCAGCTTTAATACGGGTTTTTCCCAAACGCTGTAGTAATATTTGTCTAGGCACCTTACCCTTACGAAACCCAGAAATATTCGCTTCCCGAGCGTAATTTTGAATTACCTTTTCATAGGTTTGCTTGGTTTTTTCCGGTGCAATCTCGATTTCTATGCCGATTCTACTGGCTGGCAATTTTTCCTGGGTTACTTTCATAGACTTGTTTCTATATTTATTTCTGCTACTTTTTGTATTTCAAGTTGGCGATCGCATTATCCAAACTGCTTGTCGAGGAAAATCGAGCGATTTTTTCCTGACAATTCCTGACTAGGAAAAAGCCCGGAGCCAATACAAAGGCTAATTTTGGTGCTGTCCTTGGAATATAACCATTCCGCCCTAATCTGCTTAAATGGGAGTTATTACTCAACATTTTGGCAGCGAATCTTGATATCCCAATCTTCAACACTGTGTTGTCAAGAATTCACATGGCTTTTATGCTTGAGCAGAGTTAAAGCCTAACTCAACCACAAGGAAGGTGAATTATCTCATTGTTATTCGCCTTTCGGATTGGGCAAGAGTCCATCTGAATAATAGTACATCAACCGAATTAATCAATGCCGTTTTGGTCAGTTAAAAATCTAGTTAAAAATCTACACTGCGATCAGGGGATGCCAAAATATTTGTTTTATTATACTCCTTCAATCAAATATGGTGTATAATATACATTTTATGTAAGTTGTGTATTTAAGAATTGTTGTCATGTTGTAAAGTAAAGTAATATATGTGGATGTATCGAGTAGTGGAGTGAGTCGTAAAGTCGCAAAAAATATTATCATAAATTATAATAATTATATTTAGTTTGAATAATTTTATAAAGAATAAATTGTCAGTTATAGTTAGAAAAAAGTGATAAAGAGAATCAAGTGATAGTTTTTTGTGATATGAAAAATAATTTACAGATACAAGAAAATCCGTTTAAATACGATTAAGATTAATATGATTTTTGGGTATGAATATATTTGTTTGGGTTGTTTGAGAATAGATGAATAATTGCAAATTGAATTAATTTTTTGGAGGAGGAAGTAAATTTGTCTCAAGGTTATCGTGTAGCTGTTTTAGGAGCAACTGGTGCTGTAGGCACAGAATTGCTAGAATTACTTGAAGAACGAAATTTTCCTTTAGCCGCTCTCAAGTTGTTAGCGTCAGAACGTAGTGCGGGAAAAAAGCTGCCATTCAAAGGAGAAAATTTGCTGGTAGAAGCGGTAAGCGAAGGGGCTTTAGAAAATGTAGATTTGGTATTAGCTTCTGCGGGTGGTTCGATTTCTAAAATTTGGGCACCCAAAGCTGTAGAAAAAGGTGGGGTAGTAATTGATAATTCCAGCGCTTTTCGGATGAATCCCGAAGTTCCGTTGATAGTACCAGAAGTAAATCCCGAAGTTGCGATTAATCACAAAGGTATTATTGCCAATCCCAACTGTACTACTATTTTAATGTCGGTAGGAATATTTCCGTTGCATAAAGTACAGCCGATTAAACGTATTGTTGTGGCGACTTACCAGTCTGCAAGCGGTGCGGGTGCTAGGGCTATGTCCGAGGTTAAAAATCAGAGTTTAGATATATTAGCAGGAAAAGAACCAGTGACAGAGGTATTTCCTTACCCGTTAGCGTTTAACTTATTCCCACATAATTCTCCGTTAAATTCAGGGGGTTATTGTGAAGAAGAAATGAAAATGGTGAATGAAACTCGCAAAATTTTTAACGATTCAAAGATTAAAATTAGTGCAACTTGCGTGAGAGTTCCGGTTTTACGCGCTCATTCAGAGGCAATTAACTTAGAATTTGAAACACCTTTTAAAATAGAAGAAGCAAGAGAAATTTTAAGCAAGTCTCCCGGAGTAAAATTGGTAGAAAATTGGCAAAAAAATTATTTTCCCATGCCAATAGAAGCGACAGGTCAAGATGAAGTATTAGTGGGAAGAATTCGTCAGGATATTTCTCATGAATGTGGCTTAGAATTATGGTTATGCGGCGACCAAATCCGTAAAGGTGCTGCGTTGAATGCAGTTCAGATTGCCGAATTACTAGTAGAGAATAATTATGTTTAATCCTGAAAATGCATAGATTTATATGTAATTATATGTAATAAAATATGAGAATAAGTATTATAAAATATAATAGTAGCGAATATTTAATGTAAATTAAAAGTTAGAGAACATTAACTAAAAAAACTAATAATTAAAAAATGATGAATGAGGTATGGTTTACTCTTGAAAAAAATAGCTTTCAGATTATTAAATATAGACAGCCACCAACAGATGTAAAAATTGCCTTTCTGTAATTAGGAGAAAAAAAGAGTGGTGGTAGATTTTGGTAGAGTTATAACCGCAATGGTTACACCATTTAAAGAAGATGGTAGTGTAAATTACGATGTAGCAGAAAAGTTAGCAGCACATCTGGCTCATAGCGGTACAGATACATTTGTAGTGTGCGGGACGACTGGTGAATCCCCTACACTGACTTGGGATGAAGAATACCAATTGTTTAAGGTAGTATTGCAAGCTGTGTCGGGTAAAGCAAAAGTAATTGCCGGATGTGGCTCTAATTCTACCAAAGAAGCGGCTTTGGCTACCCAGCAAGCAGCTAAAATAGGAGTGCATGGCTCATTGCAAGTTGTACCTTATTACAACAAACCCCCGCAAGCTGGACTTTATCGACACTTTCAGACAATAGCCGAAGCGGCACCGGAGTTACCGTTATTGTTATATAATATTCCAGGTCGTACTGGTCAAAACCTACATCCCCAAACAGTAGCCCGTTTAGCTGAAATAGAAAATATTGTCGGCATCAAAGAATCAACTGGAAATATAGATCAAGCAAGTGAAATGCGTCGCTTGACACCAGAAGAATTTCAGATTTACTCTGGTGATGATTACATGACTTTGCCGTTGTTGTCTCTTGGAGCAAAGGGTGTAGTAAGTGTAGCTTCTCATCTGGTAGGTTTGCAACTACAACAGATGATTCAAGCTTTTTGGAGTGGGAAAGTCCAAATTGCTAGTGAGATTCACCTCAAACTTTTTCCACTGTTCAAAGTTTTATTTGCAACTGCGAATCCCATTCCAGTTAAAACAGCTTTACAACTTCAGGGCTGGGAAGTTGGCTCAACTCGTCTACCTTTATACGAAGCTGAATTAGACTTTACTCAAAAACTAAAAACAGTTCTTGAAGAACTAGATTTGAATAAGGTTTAAATGATATAGTCGCAAATTTTGTGTAAAAAATATATTACATATAATAATTACCAACAGCTTTGGTTTTTTAAAAGTATACTGTTGCGATGAATCGGTAAATTTTTGATGACGGTATTTAAAATCTGTTTTTTTTGGAAAATTAAACATTGATTAAATCTTGCAAAAAAAAAGACTATGCAAGAAAAGGTAGCAATAAAAGTTTGTCCTAGAAAAACTTTAATTAAGCTTTTAACTGCAAAAAAATCTAACTAATTTATTAACTAAGGAAAAACATGGCTAAAAAGGAAGTAACTTCTGCCCTTAAAATTATTCCATTGGGTGGTTTGCATGAAATTGGCAAAAATACTTGCATTTTCGAGTATGAAGATGAAATTATCTTATTAGATGCTGGTTTAGCTTTTCCCAGCGATCAAATGCACGGAGTTAATATTGTTTTACCCGACATGACTTACGTGCGGGAAAATCGTCACAAAATCAAAGGTATGGTTGTTACCCATGGTCACGAAGACCATATTGGGGGTATTGCTTTTCACTTGAAACAGTTTGAGATTCCTGTGATTCACGGCCCTCGATTGGCAATGGCAATGCTAGAGCGTAAATTAGAGGAAGCTGGTGTTCGCGATCGCACTGAATTAAGAAGCGTGAAACCCCGCGATATGGTGCGAATCGGAAACAATTTTGTGATAGAATACATCCGTAATACCCACAGTATTTGTGATAGTTTTACAGTTGCAATACATACACCATTAGGAATAATAATTCATACGGGAGATTTCAAAGTAGACCATACTCCAGTAGATGGGGAACACTTTGATTTACAACGTCTAGCCGAACATGGGGAGAAAGGCGTACTTTGCTTGATGAGCGATTCTACTAACGCAGAAGTACCTGGTTTTACTCCTTCAGAACGTTCGGTTTATCCAAATCTAGAAAAAGTTTTCCTTCAAACCGAGGGAAGACTTTTTATTACGACTTTCGCTTCTTCGGTACATCGGATTAATATGGTTTTGGAATTAGCGCAAAAACATAACCGAGTAGTATCCGTAGTTGGGCGTTCAATGTTGAATTTGATTGCCCACGCTCGTAATCTGGGCTATATCAAATGCGAAGATAAACTATTTCAACCTTTGCACGTCGTCCGTAGTTTACCTGACGAAAGCGTATTGATTTTAACTACTGGTTCTCAGGGAGAGACAATGGCGGCAATGACTCGTATTGCCAGAGGAGAACACCCCCATCTCAAGATTCGTAAAGGAGATACGGTTGCCTTTTCAGCGAATCCAATTCCCGGTAATACGATTGCGGTGGTCAACGTTATCGATAAATTAATGCAACAGGGTGCGAATGTTATTTACGGTCGTGATAAAGGAATTCACGTTTCCGGTCATGGTTGTCAGGAAGACCAAAAATTGATGCTTGCTTTGACAAAACCCAAGTTCTTTTTACCCGTTCATGGTGAACATCGGATGTTAGTTAAACATTCGCAAACAGCCCAAAGTATGGGTATCAGAGCCGAGAATATGGTGATTATTCAGAATGGTGACATTGTAGAATTGACTCAAAATTCTATTAGTGTTGCTGGTAAAGTGCCATCTGGTTTGGAATTAGTAGATACTTCCGGCTCTGGTATGGTTAGCGATAAAGTCTTGCACGAGCGCCAACGTATGGCTGAAGAAGGTATTGTTACTGTTGCAGCTGCAATTGATTGGAGTGGTAGGATGTTGGCTAGACCAGAGATTCATTTGCGTGGTGTAGTTACTAGTATGGAAAAATCGATGTTGCAAAAATGGGTACAGCAGCGATTTGAAGAAATACTCGCTTTACGTTGGCAAGAATTTGCTAAGCCCTTGAACGGTCAAAAGCCGAATATCGACTGGGAGGGTTTGCAAGAATTGATCGAAACTGATTTAGCGCGTAATTTGCGTCGAGAACTACGATGTCAGCCTACGGTTACATTGTTGATGCAAGTTCCAGACGAAGCACCCGTACAAGTTTCTGATGGAAGAAGACGACGTACTCGTACTGCTGCTCAGCAAGTTGCTTCCTAGATTTTCTATCAGAAAAGCACGATTTAAGTAAAGCTGCTTGAATTGACGTGAAACCTTGATTTTTCGTTAGGTCTAGAAGTCGGGTTTTTATGATAATTTTCTGATGTGACAGATATTTACGAAAAAACCCGACTTCTGTAATACTTTACTAAAAAAGTAATAAAAATATTTAATAGGATGCTTTAAAACAAGTTAATCAAAGCATCCTATTTTTTGCTGTTTCAAATTATAGGGGTTTGCGATCGCACTTTGATCGCGTTTTTCATGACAAATCTAGGACGACATCGTTACCCAGAAAATAATTTACATCCTCAATACTCAGACAATACCAAATAATAAAAGTCGTCAGAGAAAAATAATTTTCCAAATAAACCTCGTAAAACCTAGGTAAAACCAAGTCTATTTGTAAAAATTCTATCTAAACAAAATAATTTGGGATCGATAAATAGCTAGCTTAAAACGCTGTAGAACAGGTGTATTTGAGAATTAGTAGAAATATCTAGATTAGAAATCAAAGATATATTACACTTCAATGCAATCGGAATGTACCGCAATCAGCCTTCGGAATTTACCCCGATAAAAACTATTTTTTTACTTTAGAAAGAGTTAATCTCAAACCTATTTCGGTCAATTTTGCCCAAAAAAGACCAAAATTAACCTTTATAAGCCATAAATATTGGCTAACATCATAAAACTTCATAATATTGACTCTTAGGTGTGATCTACGCACTAGTCACTTTCAAGCCTCTTGCGCTACTCTTATATAGCCTTTCGCACAAAGCTACCGCTCAATTTCACTGATCAAATTGATTTACGTTAAATTTTGTAGATATTACACTACAATATGTCCATAGGTAGATGACTTTACTAGAATTTCAATTACATCAAGTTATCAACAAGATGGGAGTATCCTACTTCCGATTTCAGAAGAATTGCGCTTAACTTGACGTAGCAAAAGATAGCTGTCTTATCTACAGGCTGCTGAACAAAATTGATCGTATTTTCGTCAGGACAACAGGCTTCCTCAAAAAGTTGGTTGATCTGTCGTAAATGCTCGTTAATTAAATTAAAAACCCTCAAAAAACTAGAGGAAAACACAATGAAGGTATTCAATAATACCACAAGAAAAATATTCCTGGCAAGTTGGGTACTAATCAATCAAGAGATTGAAAATGAAGGGAATCTAACTCAGCATAATCCAGGTAAAAAGTTTCGATGCGATGTTTTGAAGCCTTTACGGCTTTGGATAAATAATATTGAGGTGCGCGATCGCCAATTTGCTCATCGGGTTTGTCAGGTGATTCCGGCTCAATGTCCTTTTGAACGAGATGTGAAGTTATTGGGTAAGACTTTGTTTCATATTCCTCCAATGTGCAAGCTTAACCCACTGTACGATGAAGTGGTTGCCTTGCGTTTTCGTTCGTTGTGTTATTTAGCTGATGAATGTGGCGAGGACATTTCGCAGTACTGTTAAGTAAGCCAATACAGAATAAAATTAGATTTGTGTTCATGCCATCTTAATTACTCTGTACTTTTTCTTGCCACTGTTGGATTAATTCTTGAGCTTCGGCATAAGCAGCTGTATCTTCTGGAGCCAAAGTAGCGGTTGCAATTGCCGAAGAGAATTGCTGGTTCTCGGCACGATTTTTCGCAAGCCTGATGATTTCTCGACTCCATTGATTAATCGATTCTTGAGCCATCGGGAACCCTGGTTGAGATTGCGGTATTCTTTTGGCAACTTCAATAGCGCGATTGTAAGTAGATGCTTGTTCTGGTCTAATTAGAGCTTGAGCTGCTTCTAAAAGAGTTTTGTTACTTAAATATTGTTTGCGAAGCAATTGCCACTGTTTGATGGCTGCTTGCGCTTCTCGGTAATTTGGGTCTTGTTCTTTGACCAACTCCGCAGCTGCGATCGCGCTACTATATTCCATATTTGCGGCACGATTTTGAGCTATATCCAAAATCATGTTATTCCAAATTCTAATATTTTTCTGAGCCTGTTTGTAACCGGCTTCATTTATCTTAATATTTTGGGCAATGGCGATCGCCTTGCTTAAATCGCTAGCTTGATTAGGGTTAAGAGACATCTTTTGCAATTCCAACATTGCTTGGTTGATTTCTTGCAAGCCTTTTAAGGATGCGAAATTACTTGGTAAAGGTTTGACAACCGTTACATGACCATTATTCTTGGATGCTGGGAATATCTGACCTGATTGATTGCGTAGAAAAACTAATAGAAGTAATCCACTGACTACTAAAGTGCTTGTACCCCATAACAGCAGGGATTTAGCGAATAGACTGTTGCTTGTGGTTTTTTCTTTTTTTGCAGGAATCGGTGAATCGGTAGGAACCGTACTGCTTTCTGTAGAGAGTTGTGGAACTTGTGAAGAAGTATTATGCTCTACTGGTTTTTCCTCAAGCTTTGGTGCCGAACGAGCAGTAAAAGTTTCATTCAAGTCTAGGATATTCGGTGGTTCTTCGGTATCACTTTTGAGTTGTTCGGGTAAAAATAAACTTTGTTTTGGCGATGTAGTAAAAGTGACGGGGTTTTGAATTGGTCGCCAATGATGCTGACATAATTCAGGAGTGCGAACACTCAAATAACTTTCCAAGCCAGCCAAATTGTTGACATTACCGTAACGCAAAGCTTCTAAAAGTGCGGCGGTAAAAAAGCTGTGTCCTAATTCGCTGCTTTCATGAGAAAACTGATCTGGTTGACAAGAAAGTATCGTAGAGATTTGTAACTCTTGAGCTAGTTCAATAGTTTCTTCTCCGATACAAGAATTTGCTTGAGTGCCAAAAGCGCGATTAAAATCAAGTATTAATAATACGGAAAGTCCAGCAATTTGTAGAGTTTGCATCAACTGACGGATTTCGATGGCAGTTTCACTAATGCGTTGCGAATCGCCATCAATAGGTATCAAATAATCTTGTCCCTCATAGTTGATTCCATAACCGCTAAAGAAAAACCATAATTGATCTTGCGGTTGCCAAGAATTAGCTGCTAAATCTTCGAGTAACTGAAGAATATTATGCTTTGTGGGTAAGGTGGGTTTATCTTTCATCGGTACGGAAGAATCGGTCATTAACAGACATTGCTCTTCCGTCCAACCTGCTTGTTGAATTAGAAAATCCCGTATTCCTTCAGCATCTGCTTGAGCATAGCCCAAAGGTTGAAAATACTGGTATTGATTGATGCCAATAGCTATCGCCCATAGTTTTGCCATGCGCCCTTTATTAATAGTTGGAAACTCAATACTATATATACTCTGACTACTCTTATAGTGCCAATTTTTAGGCTGAGTACTGCGAGGGTAATTAATGTAATTTGCTGTTGCCAAAAAACAAAGCTAACCTATGTTTATAAGTCTAAGTGATTCTGAGCGAATTTGGAGATGAGAGGTTATTATTATTACTCTAATCCATGAAAACACTTTTATTAATGTTAGGAGCTTATAAATAATGGTCGGCAACAATTTGTTAAAAATAAACACATTTATTCCTTTTATGCTGTTGTTCGCAAAGAAAATCCGGATAACTAACGCTGTACTTTTGCTGAGTACTGCCGTACCAATGTGGTTGGTGATTGATGCGATCGCCCCTCAAATGGTAAAAGCTTATACTAGTAGAACAGACCTTGAAATCGACCGTTTGCCGGGGGACAACTACCAAAGCTTGTTGCGGAGAGCAGAAGCAGTAGCAAGGGCAGCGGCTCAACGCGGTTTTGATCGAGATATTTTAGTGACAGATGTATCAATAATCGTTTCCGTACAGAATTATGGCGCGATCGCACCTGTTTTGGAATTAAACGTCAGTCGTAACGAGTGGCGCAATCGCCCCGACCCGCAACGTTGGGCAAAGTACTTTAAAATGGCACAGACGCTACTATTTTTCGGACCAAGTGCAACAAAAGCGAATAATCCAAATTCTTCTAGCGATAATGTTGAAAACAATCCGGTTGAAAACGCTTCTCCACCATCACCGGATACGCTTCCCAACCAGACACCACAGGTTGAAGTTGATTAACAAGGAGTAGGACTCCCGAACAAACTACTCCCTACTCCCTGTATTTCTTAAGAGCTATTAATTAATTCATGCCTTAGAATAAAAAGGTTGTCAAAAATTACGGTATTTGCTTTTATGGCTGTTCCAAAGAAGAAAACATCTAAATCTAGAAGGGATAAACGTCGAGCCACCTGGAGACACAAAGCGACTGTTGAAGCTCAAAAAGCGCTTTCCCTTGGTAAGTCAATTTTGACCGGACGTTCTACATTTGTTTATCCATCAGCCGAAGAAGAAGAGGACGAAGAGTAATTCTGTTTTAAGAGGGAGTAGGGAGTAGGGAGTAGAAAAAGATTATTGGTTTTCCACTTTTCAATTGCTGTAGGTACGGTTAATTACTTTACTATGCAGCTCATCACTACCCCTTCGTTTCCCTGGGACAATACTGTAAATTACCTATCAATAACTTGCTCAATTTCAGGGAAATATAGTTTGCAAATTTCTTGTTAGACAATTATTTTTGAATAAATATTAAAAATATTAATTACTATTTATACATTTACACGAAAAATATTATCCAAAACCATGCTGGGAAAATTTTTCCAAAAACCAACTTCTGAAAATGGCGATCGCGTTCCTCCAGGACAACATTTAGCTCAGGGTTTTCCTGTGCTTACTTATGGTGCTACTCCCCAAGTTAGTAGAGAGGAATGGGAATTCAGCGTCTGGGGTTTGGTACAACCTCAAAAATGGAATTGGTCGGATTTTATGAAACTACCCCAAAATGAGTTTACAGCGGACTTTCACTGTGTAACTAGGTGGTCGAAACTCGATGTTAAGTGGACTGGGGTGAAGGTGACAGAATTGATCAAAGTTATTCAGATAGACTCCAAAGCGACTCATGTTATGGAGCATTGCTACGGTGGTTACACTACCAATATTGCAATAGAAGACTTTGTAAGAGAAGAAAACTTTTTTGCTTTTAAATTATTTAATGAACCCTTAAGTGCGGAACATGGTGGTCCCATGCGCTTAGTAGTTCCTCATCTTTACGCTTGGAAAAGCGCTAAATGGATTAATGGTTTAGAATTTTTAGACCATGAAGAGTTAGGTTTTTGGGAACGTAATGGTTATCACCGTCGTGGTGAACCTTGGGCTGAAGAACGGTATAGTGGGTTTTAGAGTTAGGAGTGAGGAGTTGACAGTTGATAGTTGATGATTGATGGTTGATGGTGGTTAGTTGATAACTGATGGTTGATATTTATTTCTCCCCATCCCCCCATCCCC
>NZ_JADEWL010000244.1 GCF_015207665.1 Plectonema cf. radiosum LEGE 06105 | reverse complement strand
GTTAAATGTCAACCATCAACTATCAACTATCAACTAACTCCTCACTCCTAACTCCTCACTCCTAACTCCTCACTCCTAACTCCTAACTCCTAACTCCTAACTCCTCACTCCTAACTCCTAACTCCTCACTCCTAACTTATTTTACGCGACTGCGATAAATAACTCTTCAAAGCTTTTAGCAGCGGCATCTTCTTTAGAAACAATTTCTACGATTTTATTGCGGGAAGCCGGTTCAAATAGTGATTCTACACAAACTTGGGCTACCTTTTGACGAGGAATACTACCATCAAACATTGTATCTGCACCTTGCATGACGATGGGATTGCTGTTATCCTCGTTTTTCAATCCACCCGGACGCACTATAGTATAAGTTAAACCGCTTTTCTGGAGGTATTCCTCTGCTTGTTTCTTCCAAACCAAAATCAACCAAAATAAATTTAGCGGATGAAATAGCTTGGAAGTACATAAAGAAGAAACAAACACAAAATGTTCTATTCCTTTTAATTTGGCAGCATCCACTAAGTTTTTTGTACCTTCATAATCTACTTTATAAGGTCCGGTGGGGTCAAAACTTGGTGTCGCACCAGTCGCACATAACAATACTGTGCTATCTTCTAAAGCAGTGGAAAAAGTTTCGGGTTTTAACACATCACCTTCTACTAAATCCACATCAGCAGGCAAAATACTTCTAGCTTTTTCTATATCTCTGACTAATGCACGAACCGGAATATTACGCGCTATCAACTCCTGGACAATGCGTCTTCCCGTCTCACCTGTTGCCCCTGCTACAAAAGCTTTCATTATAAACCCCCGATTGGGAAACATATATCATTATTCTTCGTTCTCTATTGTAGAGATTAGGTGAACTTTATGTCAGATTGTTAATGTTTCGATGAATTTGTATTGGTAGTGCGAAACATCTCATCTAGGATGGGAAATATTATTTTAAATAAACTTAAAAGTATACAGGAATGCACTTATGGTCTCAACTAATCGAGAGTGTAAATCTTATGAAACAAGGGACACAATTATATCTGTGACATCAAGTCTATCAGATACTCAAGAATTTCCTTTAGAGTTAGATTTAGACCAACAAACTAAATTTTACGGTACTTTCAGCGACTGTATGGAATTATCCGCACCAGCCCCAATCGTTGCTGAATATTTAAACAATCACAATCAATGGTTTTCAAGTTGCGCTCAACCGATGAAAGTGCAGCCTTTGGGAGAAAATGGTTATGAATTAACAATCGGTCGTTTTGGGGCTTTAGGTTATGAAGTAGAGCCAAAAATTGGTTTAGAACTTTTACCCCCCCAACAAGGTGTTTATCGTATTCGCACCATTCCCATTCCCGACTATCAACCTCCTGGTTACGATGTCGATTATCGCGCATCCCTACAGCTAGTCGAAAGCGAAAACCAAGATACTCTCCCACAATCCAATCCAATCACCAAAGTTGAATGGGAACTGTATTTAACCGTTTACGTCCAATTTCCCAAATTTATCAACCGCTTACCCAAATCCTTAATTCAAACTACTGGCGATCGCCTACTCAATCAAATCGTTCGTCAGGTATCTCGTCGTTTAACACGCAAAGTTCAGGATAATTTTCATCAATCTTTAGGTAGGTAATAAATAATAGGTAATAGGGAATAGGGAATAATAACTAATCTCCGGACTTGAGATAAAATTCCTTTATCGCTTTACCCGCTTGTATACCTTTTTCAGATAAGTCAAAAAAAGCATAAGAAACAAAAGATAAAGATAAAGTTTGACACTCCCCTCGGCTTTAGCCGAGGGGATTCTAAGAAGTTGTTCCGAGCGAGGCTAAAGCCGTCGCTCTCCACTTCTCCAATTTAAGAAGATTAATCCTTCTAGGCTGGGTCAATGCAGCCCTAGACACTCCGGCAAAACCATCGTGCTTACTTTTTCTACCGATATTGAGTGAACCATTCAAATCACTATTAACCAAATGTCCTTCCTTTGTTCTATACAATCCACGTTTAATTCGTAACCCTGAAAAGTGATATTTTTTGGGATTGTCGGCATTATAAATAGGTATCTTATCACCATCAATTGCACTTGCCCTACTGGTGTAAGATTCTTCCTGTTCAATGTAATTCAACCCGTATCTTTCACACATCGCTTTCAATTTAGAACGCAAGCTGTGAAAAGGTATTTGGACAAAGTTTTGGTTATTGCTTCGGCCAATATTGATTTCTTGTTTGATGCCGGGATTATACCCAACAATCAAGTTAGCAATACTGTTGGTGATGCAGTGGTTCACGATAAATCGTGCTGTTTTGTTCAGGTAATCTCTGACTTGATTATTGCGTTTTGCCGTCAGCTTCACTTGTTGATTAGTGATGCCTTTAATATTCTGCTTATCTTTAATAGATTGCAGTTTGGCGTTACGCTTGTTGAACCATTGGTTAACAGATTTAATTGGTTTACCATCCACAAGAAAGGATGCCCCGTTAGTGTCAACACAAGCAGCGAGATTATCTACTCCCAAATCAATACTAATAGCACTATCGGTCTTAACTTCTATGGGTTCTGGCTCTACTTCACTGATAAATTCAACCTCAAAATACCTAGCGTTATATTTTGGGTGAATCCTAACCTCCTTGATTTGATTGATGTTAAGTCTTTTTGGAAATGGAATCCAAACTTCTCCAAATTGCTTTCTAAAAGCATTGGACATTGGAACCCTAAATTTTCCATCCTTAACAACGATTCTAGGAATTATCAGCAAAAAATATCCGTTGATAGGCAGGTAATTAGGAAGCTTCACTTTCTGTTGATAACTTCCATTCTTTACTGCGCTAATCAATCCGTAGAAGCTTTTAAATGTTCTGTCTACTACTTTCAATGTTTGCTGTGCAATATCTGTATTGAGAAATTTATAGTTCTCCGACGTTTTGCACAGATGATAGGCAGACTCGTAACGTAAGTGTTTGCGTTCCTGAAAAAAGTATTGCCGCACTGTATACAAACCTACGTTGTAGAGGTTTTTACTCAATCGGCACAACTCGCGCAGAGCAACAAACTCAGATTTATTCAGTTCTCTGATTTGGTTCTTTTGCGTCAGGTACATAAAACAACTCTCGCTATAGACTCTAGTTTACAGCGAAATTATCATCTAGTCAACAAAGAGATACGGTGGGATTAATCCCACCGTGTCGTTTTTCCTCCCCTGGTTTCAAACCAGGGGTTTCCAAACTCCCGTGAGGTTTTTGATGAAGTATGAAGGATGAAATTAATAACCTTCATACTTCACAGATGATCTATGCTTTGCTAAGAATCTTCTGGACAATTTGTACGCCGGTAATAGCTTGCCAGGTAAAAAGTCCTAAGATTGTGAAATTCAACATAATATGGCTTATGCGCGCCCAATTTGCTCCTTTTTGCATAAAGGGAGATAAAGAAGCGGAAAAACCAATCAAAGCTGTCATTCCCAACCCAGCTAAGAGATGAGGACCGACAAATAATTTACCATTATTAATATAGGTAACAGCCATCCCACCAATACAACCCGATACCATCAGCGCTAACAATACAGAGCCAATTTGAAAGTGCTTGATGTTGTATTTGCCTTTAATTAGCTCTTTTTTCTCTTCACCTTGAGCATTTCTGGTACGCTGTACCTGTAAACCTAAATAAGCTGCATAAAGACTACATAATAACAGCGCCCACATTAAAACCGGATGGAAAAATTGCATCCAATATTTAACTTCTGGCGAAAGTTCCAAATTCATTGTGTTCTCCCCAATACTGAAATCTTCATAAAAATTAGCATAGCGCGTCGAGGGAATGGGGAGTAGGAAATGAGAAAATAAGAATTAATGCTATATGAGAAATGGGGAATCGAGCATTGGTTAATAAATAACTACCGTTGTCCTAACCCCTAACTCGTAATTCTTAACCCCTAATGCCTAACAACTAACAATCAACAACTAACAACTAACCCCTAACAATTAACAATGAGCAAAAACAATGCTTCGCTACTAGAAGCAGCTAGAAGCGGGGATATTAAAAGGGTGCAAAATTTTTTAAGTGCGGGTGCTTCACCTAATTTCAGCGATAAAGATGGCACTACAGCGTTGATGTTTGCAGCAAATTCTGGCTATACGGAAATCGTCAGAATACTTATAGATTCGGGTGCAAATATTAATTATCAACGAAAAAGTTATGGTTTAACGGCTTTAATGTTGGCTTGCGCTACAAATAAACTCGACATTGTACGTCTATTAATATCAAAAAGTGCTGATATAAATGCCGTGAATGAAGACGGTAGTACTGCTTTGATGATAGCTGCTCTCAGAGGTTATAGCTCTATAGTCCAAGCTTTAGTAGATGCTGGTGCTAATATCAATCTTAAAGATAAAGACAATGATACAGCTTTAAAATTAGCTGTCAAACAAGGACATTCTGCTGTAGTAGAAAGTCTAATTAAAGCACAAGCTGATGTAAATATCCGGGATAAAGACGGCGAAACTTTATTAATGTTAGCTGCTGAAAAAGGATATTTAGGAGTAATTGAAGCGCTATTAACTGCGAATATTGATGTTAATGCACAAAATAACTATGGAGAAACTGCATTATCCATTGCTGTAGCAGCAGGATATACTTCCATAGTCACGACTTTAGTAAATCACAATGCTGATGTCAACATCCAAGATCAAGATGCAGAAACACCTTTACATATTGCTGTTGTTGAAGGCTTCACCGAAATTGTAGAAGTGCTTCTCAAGGGTGGTGCGGATGTGAATAAAAGAAATAAATTAGGCGATACACCTTTACTTGTCGCAGCTTTGCAGGGATATAGTTCTATTGTCAAAGCATTGATCAAGCAAGGAGCCGACGTAGAAGCGACAAACTTGGAGGAAACACCGTTAACTCTGGCAACATTACAAGGAAATGCCGAAACGGTAAAAATATTGTTAAAGAATGGTGCGAATCCTAACATTCAATTACAAGATAAAAAAACCCTATTAATCGAAGCTACAAAACGCAATTTTAAAACCATAACTCAAGAATTAATAGCCTATGGTGCCGATATGAATATTCAAGATGGAAACAGCGCTACAGCATTAATGTGGGCTACATCCTTGGGTTATCTAAAAATAGTGGAAGTGTTATTAGAAGCTGGTGCGGATATCAATTTGAAAAATCGAGGTGGTTACACTGCATTGATGCTCGCAGAGTTTAATGGTTATCCAAGTATTGTCAAAATTTTGCACGCTGCTGGAGCGGAGTGAGGGTGATGGGGTGATGGGGGGATGGGG
>NZ_JADEWL010000243.1:0-2500 GCF_015207665.1 Plectonema cf. radiosum LEGE 06105 | reverse complement strand
TGGCTACTGAGATGTTTCAGTTCGCCTGGTTCGCTCATTCCTACCTATATATTCAGTAGGTTGTATTTAAGGTTGCCCTATTCGGACATTTCCGGCTCATCGCTTGCTTCCAGCTCCCCGGAACGTTTCGTCGGTAGCCACGTCCTTCATCGCCTCTGCGTGCCTAGGTATCCACCATTAGCCCTAATTAGCTTGACCACAACAATATATGTTAGTCCCAATTTCAATTTCATGTTTGGCTTTTTCACCAATTCTCAGCTAATAATTATCTATTACTAGCTACTAATTGACTACTACCTACAATCAATCTTCGCGTCTATATGCAGTTTTCAAGGTTCTGGCTGGATTTTACCCAGCATTCCGGCTTTTCTCAACTCCAGATGCTGATATTTTCCCATTTTTTGGTGGAGGTAAGCGGACTCGAACCGCTGACATCTGCCTTGCAAAGGCAGCGCTCTACCAACTGAGCTATACCCCCCTCTACATTCAGTTATCAAGTATCAGTTACCAGTTATCATTTTTTTTACTGACCACTGTTTACTGTTAACTGTTTTCAGGTGGGCCATCCTGGACTCGAACCAGGGACCTCACCCTTATCAGGGGTGCGCTCTAACCACCTGAGCTAATAGCCCATTACGAACCGAACCATACTTGTTTGAAAGCCCATCATATTACCTTGTCCACGCACGACCTGGGATATTCCTTCTCATCACTTAATTTACATATCGTATCTCAGTGTATGAGTGGTTAGGTCTCCCTTAAAAGGAGGTGATCCAGCCACACCTTCCGGTACGGCTACCTTGTTACGACTTCACCCCAGTCACCAGTCCCACCTTCGGCGTCCTCCTCCTCGAAAGGTTGGAGTAACGACTTCGGGCATGACCAACTTCCATGGTGTGACGGGCGGTGTGTACAAGGCCCGGGAACGAATTCACTGCAGTATGCTGACCTGCAATTACTAGCGATTCCTACTTCACGCAGGCGAGTTGCAGCCTGCGATCTGAACTGAGCCATGGTTTATGAGATTAGCGCACCATCGCTGGTTGGCTGCTCTTTGTCCATAGCATTGTAGTACGTGTGTAGCCCAAGACGTAAGGGGCATGATGACTTGACGTCATCCCCACCTTCCTCCGGTTTGTCACCGGCAGTCTCTCTAGAGTGCCCACCCGAAGTGCTGGCAACTAAAAACGAGGGTTGCGCTCGTTGCGGGACTTAACCCAACATCTCACGACACGAGCTGACGACAGCCATGCACCACCTGTGTTCCGGTTCCCGAAGGCACTTTCTCGTTTCCAAGAAATTCCGGACATGTCAAGCCTTGGTAAGGTTCTTCGCGTTGCATCGAATTAAACCACATACTCCACCGCTTGTGCGGGCCCCCGTCAATTCCTTTGAGTTTCACACTTGCGTGCGTACTCCCCAGGCGGGATACTTAACGCGTTAGCTACGGCACTGTCCGGGTCGATACAGACAACGCCTAGTATCCATCGTTTACAGCTAGGACTACTGGGGTATCTAATCCCATTCGCTCCCCTAGCTTTCGTCCCTCAGTGTCAGTTACGGCCTAGCAGAGCGCCTTCGCCACCGGTGTTCTTCCTGATATCTACGCATTTCACCGCTACACCAGGAATTCCCTCTGCCCCGAACGCACTCTAGTCATGTAGTTTCCACCGCCTATATGTAGTTAAGCTACACGCTTTAACAGCAGACTTACATCACCACCTACGAACGCTTTACGCCCAATTATTCCGGATAACGCTTGCATCCTCCGTATTACCGCGGCTGCTGGCACGGAGTTAGCCGATGCTGATTCCTCAAGTACCGTCATTATCTTCCTTGAGAAAAGAGGTTTACAACCCAAGAGCCTTCCTCCCTCACGCGGCGTTGCTCCGTCAGGCTTTCGCCCATTGCGGAAAATTCCCCACTGCTGCCTCCCGTAGGAGTCTGGGCCGTGTCTCAGTCCCAGTGTGGCTGATCATCCTCTCAGACCAGCTACTGATCGTCGCCTTGGTAAGCTCTTACCCCACCAACTAGCTAATCAGACGCGAGCTCATCTTCAGGCAATTAATCTTTCATCTTGCGACACATTCGGTATTAGCAGCCGTTTCCAACTGTTGTCCCGAACCTAAAGGTAGATTCTCACGCGTTACTCACCCGTCCGCCACTATCTCCGAAGAGACCGTTCGACTTGCATGTGTTAGGCACGCCGCCAGCGTTCATCCTGAGCCAGGATCAAACTCTCCGTTTTGGATAAGTTAAATACTTCTAATTAAGTTACACAAATAACCCAAAAAGTATTCTCTGTCCTTGACTGACTGAAAATAACCTCAGTCTTGGTTAATTACTTTACTAACGTAGACCTTTTATGGTATACTGGCTTTCAAACAAATATATAGTTTTCTTGGTTCGGAACCCTTGAGTTGTCGTCGCTTTCGCGTCTCTCTCTCTCAGGCACTTATACATAGTATCGAGAGAATTTGTTTGTGTCAACTCTTTTTTC
>NZ_JADEWL010000242.1 GCF_015207665.1 Plectonema cf. radiosum LEGE 06105 | reverse complement strand
GGGTTCGGGGGAGAAAAGTTATGAGTTATGAGTTATGAGTTATGAGTTAATAATTTACAATTACCAATTACCAATTACCAATTCCCAATTACCAATTCCCAATTCCCAATTCCTAACTTTCAATCCAAAATCTAAAATCTAAAATCCAAAATTGAATGTGGTTAAAAGCGCCGACGGATATTAAATTATTAGCTAATGAAGTTCATGTTTGGCGAGAAAATCTCGTCAATGTAGAGTCTTTATTGAAACAGTTTAAGCAAATTCTCTCGGAAGATGAGTTAATTAGAGCAAAAAGATTTCATTTCGAGGAGCATCGACAACGGTTTATTGCCGGTAGGGGTATTCTTAGAAGTATATTAGGTCGTTATTTAAATATTCAACCATCCAAAATACAGTTTGATTACGAACCTCGTGGTAAACCGTTTTTAAACCAAAGTTACCATACTAATCTCAGCTTTAATTTATCTCATTCCCAAGATTTTGCTTTGTATGCAATCAGTTTAACCGATTCTATCGGTGTAGATTTAGAGTGTTTCAATTCAACTACAGATGTACTCTCTCTTGCTCAAAGATTCTTTTTAGCAACTGAATTTACTACTATAAAATCGGCTCATCCACAGCAACAGCAACAACTTTTTTTCCGTTATTGGACTTGTAAAGAAGCTTATTTAAAAGCAACAGGAATCGGATTAAAAGATTTACAGAAAGTCGAAGTTTCTCTAACTCCAGAACAACCTGCTCGATTAAATGTCCCCGGTGAATGGAATTTAGTAGAAATCGAACCTTTTACTAATTGTGCTGCTGCGATCGCAATTCCGGGTCAAAATTTCCAACTTAAATATTGGGATTTTGGTGTGTAGTATTTACATAGCAGTAAGGAAAGGATTTGAAAGTCTTTGAGGGTAATAATTTTAGTGTAAGGAGAGAAGTCGGGTTACTAAAAGAAACCCGACTTCTAGGTTTAACTAACCTTTAACCTCTAACCTTTAACCTTTAACCTCTAATCTAAACTACCGTCCCAAACTCCTGGGGTCGAGTGCATCTCTCAATCCATCACCAAGCAAGTTAAATGCTAGCACTGTAAGAATAATTACCATAGCGGGAGGCCAAATTAACCAGGGTTGCAGTACCAAAATAGAAGCGTTGGTTGCTAATGATAACATATTACCCCAGGAAGGATCTGGTTGTTGAATGCCCAAACCAATCAAACTTAATATTGCTTCGGCACCAATGAAACTAGGAATGGAAAGAGTAGCAGAGATAACAATATAGCTTGCAGTTTGAGGTAAAACGTGACGGAGAATGATATAAAAAGGTTTACCACCCATTGCTCTTGCAGCTTGGACAAATTCTCGTTCTTTGATTGACAGCACTTGTCCGCGAATCACCCGCGCTAAGCCAGCCCAGCCAATAAAGGAAGTAATCAAAACAATTAATATAAAGCGCTGAGAACTACTTAATCCTGATGGTAAGACCGCGCCTAATGTAACCAGAAGATAGATACTGGGGAATGTCATCAGTACTTCTACTAATCGCATAATTACTGAATCAGTCCAGCCACCGAAGTAGCCGGAAATTCCACCGACTATCATACCCAATGGGAAAGAAATCGCGACACCTAAAATCCCGATGAATAAACTGATACGACCACCATACAGCAAACGGCTGAACTCATCCCGTGCTTGATCATCAGTACCCAAAAGATTGAATCTCGCTTCACCAGCAGCACCGAATAAATGTAAGTTTAAAGGGATACCGGGAAATATTGTGACTTCATCCCAAGTTGGTGGTAGCGGTAAACTGAATTTAAACAGCTGGTATTCAGAACCTTGGACAAATAAACGTAGAGCAGAAGGTTTGCTGTAGTTTACAATAATTTCGCGTTTACCCGTTTCTAAATTCGTATCACCTTGAGTAGTCGGGTAAATGTGAGGACCGATAAATTGCCCTTCTCTATTATTCAAATATACGCGAGTTGGTGGCAGTAAAGAACCATTTGGCTGCGAATAATATGGGTCATAAGGTGCAACAAAATCCGCGAAAATTACCGTAATATAAAAAATTATCAGTAAAATTGCCCCAAATCGCGCTAAAGGATTTTTCTTGAGTTTTTGCCACCAGTTCATAGTTTATACAAGTTAATTGATTATGAATGTTAAAGCATAAATTATTCTTAATCAATTATAAAACCCTGGAATATTTAATAAATCTTAACTTTTATTGATGGCTTTTTTCATGTATAAGGCAGTCCTCATGAAAAACAATTTGCACCACCAATTGTCTAAGTCTTAATATTTCTTCCTACTGCCGACTGCCGACTGCCGACTGCCCGACTTAGAAATCAGAGCCTTGTGAAATGCATTCCCAACCGGAGACTGGGAACGAGACATAAAAGATTAAGAACGATAATTGTGTTTAAATTAGAAACATCTTTTTTTATTTGTAGTGCGTTGGCGTAGCCTGCCCCGGAGGGGCATACCGGAAAGCTCGCTAGTAATTACTATATTGTTCACAACTATAGGTAATATTCAAGGAACTGGTTTGATAACTTACATACTGGAGACGTAGCACTGCTACGTCTCTACATTTTATTTTTGATCAATCAAATGTAACAACGCTACGAATTGATTCTCCTTGATGCATCAATTCAAAACCTTGATTAATCTTTTCTATTGGCATTACATGAGTAATTAAATCATCAATATTTATCTTTCCTTGCATATACCAATCAACAATTTTTGGTACATCAGTACGTCCTCTAGCACCACCAAAAGCCGAACCTTTCCACACTCTTCCGGTGACTAATTGAAACGGACGAGTACTAATTTCTTCTCCGGCACCAGCAACACCAATGATAATACTTTGTCCCCAACCTTTGTGACAGCATTCTAATGCTTGACGCATCACTTTTACATTACCAATGCATTCAAAGGTATAATCGGCTCCACCTTTAGTTAAATCCACTAAATAAGCAACTAAATCACCTTCCACTTCTTTCGGATTAACAAAGTGCGTCATCCCGAATTTTTCTGCTAATTCCCGTTTTTTGGGATTAATATCTACACCGATAATCATATCGGCACCGACAATTTTTGCACCTTGAATTACATTTAACCCGATACCACCCAAACCAAAAACTATAACTTTAGAACCGGGTTCCACCTTTGCTGTGAAAATAACCGCACCAATACCCGTAGTCACTCCACAACCGATGTAACAAACCTTTTCAAAAGGTGCATCTTGACGAATTTTTGCGATCGCGATTTCCGGTAATACTGTATAGTTAGCAAAAGTCGATGTACCCATGTAATGATAAAGTCTTTCACCCCCAATAGAAAAACGACTAGTACCATCGGGCATTAAGCCTTTACCTTGAGTACTGCGAATAGCTTGACAAAGATTAGTTTTTAAGCTAAGGCAATATTCGCACTGACGGCATTCGGGAGTGTAAAGAGGAATAACATGGTCTCCCTTTTTGACGCTGGTGACACCTTTTCCCACATCCACTACAACACCCGCACCTTCATGTCCCAAAATTGCGGGGAATAAACCTTCAGGATCTTTACCAGAAAGTGTGTAAGCATCGGTATGACAGATTCCGCTGGCTTTAATTTCTATCAAGACTTCACCAGCGGCAGGCCCTTCCAACTGAACCGTTTCAATACTCAACGGTTTACCTGCTTCATAAGCTACTGCTGCTTTAACTTCCACGCTCTCTCCCCTTCTTATTCTTTTCGCTTATTCTTCTTTATTAGAGTTTATAGTTGGGCAACTGCACCAAAATATTTTATAATCTTTCAATTATATTTTCGACTTCTCAATCATGAGATAATTGGAATAATACGGCGAAGTCGTCAGAGGGTAAATTAAAGAATTTGTTAATATTTAGTTAATATGTAGTTAATATATATTATTAATGCTTATGTTTTATTTATGTGTTAGATGATTTTGTATTTCCTCATTTTCTCATACCCCATATCCAATTTACCATCAATGCCCCATCACCGATTATAGTTAAAGTTAAATTAAATTATTTATAATTATCGATTGCTTATGAATCCTGCCCTAACTAAATTTGGCGTTCAAATGTCTAAACTGACCGGCGTAAGAGCGATTATGAAAGATATCAATGAAACTTTACGCGCAGGAATTGGGCAGGAGTTGATGAATTTGAGTGCGGGTAATCCGTTGATTTTACCCGAAGTAGAACAATTGTGGCGCGATTGTACCGCTGAACTTTTGTCAAGTACGGAGTATGGTGAAGTTGTTTGCCGTTATGGTTATTCTAAAGGTTACTCGCCGTTAATCGAAGCCATTGCAAAAGACTTTAACAAGCGGTATGGCTTAAACCTTACCGAACGCAATATTTTGATTACTCCTGGTAGTCAAACGCTTTATTTTTATGCTGCAAATGTCTTCGGCGGTTATACTACCAACGATGAACTCAAACAAATTGTTCTTCCTCTAAGTCCCGATTATACAGGTTATGGTGGAGTTAGTTTGGTTCCTGAAGCGTTATTCGCCTACAAACCAACTTTAGATATTGACGCATCATCTCATAGATTTAAATACCGTCCCGATTTCAGCCAGTTATCAATTACCGAAAACACTGGTTGTGTTTTATTCTCTCGTCCCTGTAATCCTACAGGTAACGTAATTACCGACGAAGAAGTTGAAAAAATCGCCGCACTTGCTGCACCATTAAATGTACCAGTTTTAATTGACTCCGCCTATGCACCACCATTCCCAGCCTTGAATTATACCGAGATGACACCCACCTTTGGTGAAAATATTCTCCACTGTATGAGTTTGTCAAAAGCAGGATTACCCGGAGAAAGAGTAGGAATTGCGATCGGTAATGAAAAATTAATCGAAGCCTTAGAATGCTTTCAAGCAAATGCTAGCTTACATTCATCCAGATATGGACAAGCCATAGCCGCTCGTGCGATTGATTCCGGAGAGTTAGCAAGAATCAGCGAAACCGTGATTCGTCCTTTTTACAAAAACAAATTTGCTGTTTTAGAAAGCACTTTAGAAGCCGCAATGCCCAAAAACTTACCTTGGTTTCTGCATCGCGGTGAAGGAGCAATTTTTGGTTGGATATGGCTGCAAGATTTACCCATCAGTGATTGGGATTTTTACCAACAACTTAAAAAAGTAGGTGTAATAGTTGTCCCAGGAAACTCCTTCTTCCCCGGATTGCACGAAGAATGGGAACACAAACACCAATGCTTCCGCATCAGTCTCACAGGTAGCGACGAGGAAATCAAAACCGGAATGCAGCGTTTCGCACAAGTAGCCCAAGAAGTTTATCAAGGTGCTACCGTGAATGCGTGAGAAGGTATGGGGTGATGGGG
>NZ_JADEWL010000241.1 GCF_015207665.1 Plectonema cf. radiosum LEGE 06105 | reverse complement strand
TATTTATTTTGCCCATCTCCTTGTCCCCCCATCCCCTTGTCCCACCATCTCTCTATCTCCTCAACATTCATCCGTAAATGAACTACTCTTCCATGTAAAGCATCAAGATTGTGGTTAGAAGGTTCAATTATCCAGCGTAAAGGATTATTCTCACTCAACCATTGACGTAATATTTTACTAGTAGGCATTTCGCCGATTTGAATCACTACTTCTGGGGTTAACTCGGTTGCAAAATGTTGATTTCTTAATATTGAATCGTAGGTAGAAATCATGTAGGGATTGAGTGAAGCATAATTTCTCACTGGTGATAATCCCTCTGCTAAAACTGGAAATTTCAAATTTCGGGCGAGTTGCGCGATCGCACTACAATATTTTTGCGGTTGTTGCGGTTGAGCTACTCCAGCAATGATAATTCCTCGTTTGGTTTCCAGCCATTTATCGGGAATGGGTATTTGAGAATGAGTTATGGTTGATTTAAATTTATTTGTTACTACTGCAAAAAATTCTTCTGAGTTAAAGTCTGACTGTAATGAATGTAAAGAGGTTACATTTAAATCATTCTCGTCTCTAATTGGTGCGAGAGGGTCGCGAAACGGTATATTTAAATGTACTGCTCCAGAAACGGGGTAAAGGGTTTGTTCGTATGCGTATATCGCCGTTTGGCGCAAATAAGCTAACATTTCCATCTTTGTGGAAGGTATTGCTAATTCAGCTTGCCAGTTGGGATAATTACCAAAAAGTTTTAATTGGTCTATAGTTTGTCCAGAATGGCAATTACGCAATTCCTGGGGTCTATCGGCAGTTAATAATAATAAAGGTACGCGACTAAGATTTGCTTCCACAACTGCGGAATAAAAATTAGCTCCTGCGGTTCCCGAAGTGCAGACAACAGCAACAGGTAATCCGGTGGCTTTCGCTCTACCCAAAGCGAAGAAAGCCGCAGAACGTTCATCAAGAATCGGAATTACTTCTATACCCTCCGCTACCGCAAAAGCAACTATCAGAGGAGTTGAACGAGAACCCGGACAAATCACCGCACAATTTAAACCCATTTGTTTAAGGGTTTCGGTAAATATAGAAGCCCAAAGTTCGTTAATATTTCTAAATCCAATCGGCATGGAATAATTAGGTTAAAGGTGAAAGGTCAACTGTCCACTGTCAACTGTCAACTATCTCATTTTATGGACTGCATTTACTTAACGGGAATTCGGGCTTACGGTTACACCGGGTATTTACCAGAAGAACAGGTGTTAGGACAATGGTTTGAAGTGGATGTGAAGTTATGGTTAGATTTAAGTATATCCGCTCAAAGTGATGCGATTGAAGATACTATCGATTACCGCAGCGTTATTAGTTTAGTAAAAGATTTGGTTAAAACATCAAAGTTTTCTTTAGTCGAGCGTCTTGCTGGTAGTATTGCAGATGCTATTTTGCATTCTGACGATTTAGTAAAGCAAGTCCAAGTAATTTTGAGTAAACCTGCTGCACCAATTCCAGATTTTGGTGGCAAAATTACGATTGAATTAATTAGAAGTAAATAAGTGCGTACAGTGATTATCAATGCATTAAGTAGTTTATCCTTCAATTTACGTTACTTAATTTTTAAGCCTTTTACCTGAATCAACCAAAAAAGTCTACTGCTTGATTGAATATTTTTGAACTTATGTCTAATAGCATATTTTCAAATCACCCTTATCTTGTTTATTCTTAGAAAAGGGGGAATTTTTCTTCGCTGTAAGCTAACAATATTTAAAACTCTTTTTATTTGGAGTTTGAATATTTATATGGACTTGATTTTGAGAAATTTACCCTCAGATGGTCATCCTGGGGCTATAGAAGCAAAGCCTGGTGCATATTCATACAAAAACGGTATCAATAATCCGTATTAGTAAGGTTGTATATTGTGACTCAACTTTATGATGTAGTTGTATTTAATATCAGTAGGTTGGAGGATTATTTTATAGATGATTCGACGATAAACTTCGGATATGGTTAAAGCTTATCAACATCTTTTTATGGCTCATTATATGGTTTAGGACTATCTCAACAGTAATATTTTTTGCTAGTTTTAAGTAATAACCGTAATGAGGGGCATTTTTGCTCAAAATAATCACAATATTTGCTTTTAAGATATCTTTTATACCGAAGAATTTAACGTCGATTAATGTTTAGCTATAATGACTTGATATTAAATCTGTTAAACAATTAAATAGACGTGAAACATAGTGATAACGGCATTAACCTGAGATTTAAGATAATTTTGATAAATATAATTGTAAACCAGGAACAATGTAACTTTCGATATTTATTATCATAGAGCTATGGATATTTAAATTTGGCTAAAATGAGCGATAAGCCTTTTGTTCTCCTATTGGAGACGTTTCGGGAAGGGCATAGCTTCGCTAACGTAATTGAATATAAAATTGTTCGCTGAAGGGATATAATAAACATCTCAAAAATCTTAGTTGACGAGAATGAAGAAAAAAACCTTTGATGTTAAAAAGAGTTTACCTTCATTGGTGATATACCGTTCTAGGAATTGCGGTTCTTCAGGAAATCGCAACAATTGTAGAAATGATTCCATGTTTATGACTGATTAGTATCTGCCTGATAGTAAAAACATATAGTAAGCACTGAGCAGAAAATATTCAAAATTATTATTCAGTTTTCGTATTTAATTTTACAGATAATTATGAAGGTATAAAAACAGCACCTCAGATATTTAATTCCGTATTCAAACAGTTTATTAAAAGAGACTTACTATGGCTATAGAAATGGCTATCTACAAACACCAAATACGTGAAGGATTGCAACAAGAAAAGCAAGATTTAAGTATAATCATTGACAGTATGGGGTGTGGAGTAATTGTCACGGATATCAATTCTTGTATTGAAATTATTAATCCGGTTGCAGAAGCATTAACTGGATGGCAAAGAAAAGAAGCTATTGGTAAAAACTTATTAGAAGTTTTCCAACTAAAAGATACAGATACAGGGGAAGTAATTGATAATTTAGCTGCACGAGCAATAAGAACAGGTGAAGTTTTGAATTTACCGGAAAACTGTAAACTAATTGCAAAAGACGGAAGTGAAACATCGATTGGAGATACTGTAGCACCCTTGCGTGATGAAGATGGAAAAATATTAGGTGCGGTATTAGTATTTCAAGATATTAGTCAACGCAAACAAACCGAAGCGGAATTGATACGGAATGCTTTTTATGATTCGATAACGGGTTTACCTAATCGAATTTTGTTTAGGGATAGATTAGCACAGGCTTTTGAACATAGTAAGCGAAGGAAAAATTATCGATTTAGCGTTTTGTTCCTAGATTTAGATGGTTTCAAGGGAATCAACGATAAATTTGGACATGGTATGGGTGATAAATTGTTGGTAGATATAAGTCAACTATTGAAGTCTAGCTTGCGGGGTGGTGATACTGTAGCGAGATTTGGGGGTGATGAATTTGCCATCCTTTTGGAAGATATCAAAGATGTTACGGATGCAACTAATGTAGCTCTACGCATTCAAAACAATTTAGAAACGCCATTTGATATTAACGAGCATAAGATATTAGTCACGGCTAGTATTGGCATTGCTTTGAGCAGCGTTAGTCATCAACAACCAGCAGATTTGTTAGATGATGCAGATAGTGCCATGTACCAAGCTAAAGAGCAAGGAAAGGCTCAGTATGTGGTGTTTGAGCGAGAATAGTGAATTAAAGGTTAAAGGTTAAGATACTTTTAACCTTTTATTTTTATCACTAGACACAAGTCTTGCCAACGGTTGTAAACCGAATGGTGACTTCTTACTATTGAAAGTTAAAATACAGACTTTTGATATTTAAGTCTTGATAATTTTGTTTGCGATCGCGTAGTGTAAGCGAAGCTATCGCGCTTTAGCGATTTTGCTAAAAAAAGCTATAATGTCCATACTTAAAATTGCAAATCAGGTTTAAATAACTTAAGAAATACAAAGAAATATTAAGCAACATAGCCATCACAAAAATGATTAATGAGATGAAATGTGGTGTCGTTAGTAGTGTTATTTGACTAACAATCAATGTTGAATTTACAAGTGGTAAACAAATTCAGAAAAATATTCCAGAAACTTAAATTTCGAGTTGCAGCGATATTTATTGCTGTTGTGTTTGGTATTGCAATATTGTCAATACAGCCAGCCCAAACGCAGCAGCCGGTAGTATTAAATTTGCTGATGACAGCCCCTGATGCTCAACCTTGGAGACAGGGAATAATTAAAGATTTTGAAGCGAAAAACCCCGGTATTCGCATTAATATTGTTGAAGGTCCCAATGCTACAAATTTACTAGAAGATTTGTATACTTCTGCTTTTATTTTGGGTGATTCTCCTTATGATTTAGTAAATATGGATGTCATTTGGACACCAAAATTTGCTGCTGCTGGTTGGTTGTTGGATTTGACAGATAAAATTACTCAACAGGAATTAGCCGCATTTTCACGCCTTGATGTAGAAGGGCGGCGTTACAAAGGTAAACTATATGCAATTCCCATGCGGAGTGATGTGGGAATGCTTTATTACCGAGAAGATTTACTTAAAGAAGCGGGATTTAATCCTCCAGAAAGCTTTGATGATTTAGTCAAAATATCCCAATCTTTACAAGAAAAAAATAAGGTTGATTGGGGTTATATTTGGCAAGGTAAGCAATACGAAGGCTTGGCTGCGATGTTTGTCGAAATCCTCGAAGGTTTTGGCGGTTATTGGGTAAATCCTGAAACTTTAGAAGTGGGATTAGATCAATCAGAAACATTAGCAGCAATTGAATTTTTGAAAAATACGATTCAAATTGGAATTTCTCCTCCTGGAGTAACTACATATCAAGAAGAAGAAACTAGACGGATTTTTCAAAATGGGAATTCAGCTTTTTTAAGAAATTGGCCCTACGTTTGGCCTCTCGCAAACGCGGAATCTTCGGCTGTTGACGGTAAAATTGCTATCAAACCAATGGTACATACCAAAACTGGAAATAGTGGTGCTTGTTTGGGAGGTTGGGCTTTAGGAATATCTAAATCTACAAAACATCCCGAAGCAGCTTGGAAAGCAATTAGTTATTTTACTTCAGAAGAAGCACAGCGAAAATTTGTTTTAGAAGCTGGTTTTGTACCAAGTCGTCGTTCGTTATTTATTGATCCGCAAATTGTTGCTAAATATCCCCATTACCCCGAATTATTAAAAATTGTAGATCAAGCAGTATTACGTCCACCTATTGCTCAATATGCCCAAACATCCGACATTTTGCAACGCTATCTTTCTGCTGCATTAACTTCCAGAATGACTCCCGAAGCAGCAATGAAAAATGCAGCCTCCGAGACTCGTCAGTTGTTGGGGAGGTAGGAAGATGGGGAG